>JAMPXY010000004.1 GCA_023700945.1 Alphaproteobacteria bacterium
CCTGCTGATGCCCGGCTTTATCAAGGGGCTTGATGTCAGTGGTGATAATATCGCGGTCAAGGTAGCTGATGGTGAAGTCATGATCACAGGCCCTGCCCGTTTACAAGGGCGTCCGGCACCGATTGATTTCAAAGCCTACTTCGATAGTGCCGGAAAACCATTTGTTTTTCAGGCCCGGACAAAAATTCTGGCCGATTACGTCTTGCGGCAGCAATTTGGCGCGGGCCTTGAGGACTGGCTGCTGGGCGACCCCACGATTGATGTCGTTTATACCGAACAAAAGGGGGGGCAGGCTGTGGTCAACGTCAAGGGGCCGGTTGATGATGTCAATCTGCTGGTCAAACCTTTTAAGTTTCAGAAAGCCATCGGGGTCGCCGGTACTGCTGAAGCCAACGTTGTACTGCAAAATGGCGAACTCAAAGAGGTCAAGGATCTGGCCATTTCAACCCCGGATCTGAAAGTTGACAATGGCCGTCTGTTGTTTGAAACGGTCAAGGGGGTTTCGGAGTTACGCCGGGGCCGCCTGACCCGGGCGCGTCTGGGTGAAACCGATGTTGCGCTGGATTTTGAACAGGTACCGGGTGGTCCGCTCAAGTTTAAGGCCACCGGTTCGTTTTTTGATGCAAGACCTTTTATTGGTAAGGGAGCTGAGGTAGCGGATGAGGCTCCTTATACCGGCCCTGCTGTCATTGCTTCGGCTGCGGTTGACCGGATGCGTACCCATCCCGCGCGGGTGATCGAGAAGGTCAAGGTTTATCTCGATATGAATAATAAAGGCGATGTTAGCCAGTTTGAACTGGATGCGATTGCCGGGCAAGGTCCGCTCTATTTGCGTTTTAAACCGGCAGCGAGCGGCGGCAAGATGACGATCCATGTCGAGGCGCAGGATGCCGGAGCGGTATTGCGTGCCTTCGATGTCTATGAAAACGTCGAAGGTGGCCAGATGAAAATTTATGGCGAACAGGTGCCAGAGCAAAATAGCCGTCGCCGTTTGCTGCGTGGGTCGGGCGAGATTACCAACTTCCGTGTGGTCAAGGCTCCGGTACTGGCGCAGCTGGTGGGGACGTTGAGCCTGACCGGTATTCCCGAACTGCTGAGCGGGCAAGGCATTTCCTTTAGTCGCCTGCAGGGTGACTTTGACTGGGTGGTCAGCCGTAGCGGTGATGCCTATTACATGCGCAATGGCCGCACATCGGGATCTTCGATTGGTCTGACCTTCGAGGGCAAGGTCGACAAGCGCGAGGATGTTATGGATGTCGGCGGCACGGTCGTACCGGTCACTTTCGTCAATGATCTGATCAGCAATATACCACTGATCGGCACCTTGCTGACCGGGGGGGAAGGTGCGCTGATCGCGGCGACTTACTCGGTCAAGGGGCCTGCTAAAAACCCGACCGTAACGGTCAACCCCTTGGCAGCGCTGACGCCCGGGATCCTGCGGCGGATTTTCTTTGAAGAGGATAAGGTAGATCGTGCCCCGGATGCGATGGGGCCGTTGCCGCCCACCAAGACGACACCACCCCCGCAAGGTGGCTCACAAGGTGGCTCACCGGGGTTAAATCGTTAGGGGCTAGATGCGGACCAGAGCGTGACGCTTTTTCCCGGCTGATAACTTGATATAGCCTTCGCTGGTCAGATCGGATTCCTTGGCCACGAACTTATCATCGTTGACGATATTATCGTTGCAGCGAATGCCGCCCCCTTGCACCAGCCGCCGGGCTTCACCCTTGGAAGCGGCAAATCCGGCCTCGACCAGCAGATCAAGCAGGGCAATCCCGGTTGATAGACGGGCGCGTTCAACCGTAATGCTGGGCAAATCATCGCCAACGCCGCCCTGTTCAAACACTTTTTGTGCGGTGGCGGCTGCTTCCTGCGCAGCGGCCTCGCCGTGGCAGATTTTTGTCGCTTCAAACGCCAGAATTTTCTTGGCTTCGTTGATGTCCGACCCGCCGAGGGATTCCAGCTTGGCGATTTCATCAAGCGGCAAGATGGTAAAACGGCGCAAGAGCTTGCCGACATCGGCGTCTTCGACATTGCGCCAATATTGCCAGTAATCATAAGGGGTCAGCATCGCGGCATTGAGCCAGACCGCACCTTTTTCGGTCTTGCCCATCTTCTGCCCCGATGCGGTGGTGAGCAGGGGTGCGGTCAAGGCAAAGAGCTGCACCTGATCGGCCTTGTGGCCGAGATCAACCCCGTTGATGATGTTGCCCCACTGGTCGGACCCGCCCATCTGCAACAGGGTACCGTAACGGCGATGCAGTTCGAGGAAATCGTATCCTTGCATCACCATGTAGTTGAATTCGAGCAGGGTGAGCGGGCTTTCACGTTCAAGGCGCAATTTGACCGAGTCGAAAGAGAGCATGCGGTTGACGGTGAAGTGACGGCCATAATCGCGCAGGAACGAGAGATAATGCAGGCCGGAAAGCCAGTCATCGTTATTGACCATCAGGGCGTCGGTTGGGCCGTCGCCATAGCGCAGGAACTGGCGGAAACAGGTCGCCTTGATCTGTTCGATATTGGCCGCAATTGTATCATCGTCCATCAGTTTGCGTGATTCATCCTTGAAGGACGGATCGCCGATCTTGCTGGTGCCGCCACCCATCAGGGTAATCGGTTTATGCCCGGTCTGCTGGAACCAGTAGAGCATCATGATCCCGGTCAGGTTACCGATATGCAAGCTTTGGGCGGTGGCATCAAAGCCGATATAAGCGGATTGCACGCCGCTGCAGAGTTTCTGGTCGAGGGCTGCGAGGTCGGAGCATTGATGAAAAAAGCCTCGTTCCTGCATTACGTGGAGAAAATCTGATTTTACAGCGGTCATGATACCCATTATCCTTGAAAATAAACGCATTTTCCTGATATCAGAGACTCATGCAAAAGCCAAGCGTTAACCATAAAATCTATACCGTGATCGGCTTGATGTCCGGTACCTCGCTTGACGGTATTGATGCCGCCCTGATCCGCACTGACGGCCTTGATTATGTCGAGCCGTTGGCCTTTTTGACCGTGCCTTACGAACCGGAGGTGCGCGCGGCTTTGCGCGCCTGTCTGGGTTTGGATAAAGACCCGGACGGCCGGGTGGCGCGGGCCGAGACCTTGATGACCGCTGCCCACGCGCAGGTGGTTAAAAATCTGCTGGCGCTATCGCATGTCAGTGCCGCTGAGGTCGATATGATCGGGTTTCACGGCCAGACGATTTTTCATGATCCGGCTAACGGTTTCACGTGGCAGATTGGTGATGGCGCCGGGCTGGTTCGCGCCACCGGGATTGCCGTGGTCAACGATTTTCGCAGCGCCGATGTGCGGGCGGGGGGGCAGGGGGCTCCTTTGATCCCGGTTTATCATGCCGCCCTTGCCAGTCATCTTGTCAAACCCGTGGCCATTTTGAATATCGGTGGTGTTGCCAATGTGACATGGATCAACGCGCAGGGCGATGTGCTGGCGTTTGATACTGGCCCTGGCAATGCGTTGCTGAATGACTGGGTACGCATCCATACTGGTGCTGAATTCGACAAGGACGGGGCTTACGCGCAAGCTGGTCAGGTCAACGGGTCCGCTTTAAGCCGTTTATTGCAAAACCCGTTCTTTGCGCAGACCCCACCGAAATCGCTCGACCGTGATGCGTGGCCTACCGGCTTCCTGCAAGGATTATCGCTTGAGGACGGGGCGGCGACATTGGCGGCCTTTACCGTACAGGCGGTGGCGCAGAGCCTCAGCCATATGCCGCAACCACCGCAGGCCTGGTATGTCACGGGCGGGGGTCGTCGTAACCCTGTGCTCATGCAGGGTTTGCGTGATGCCCTGAAGGTACCGGTCCATGATGTGGATGAATTGCAATGGGACGGTGATGCGCTTGAGGCGCAGGGGTTTGCCTATCTCGCAGTGCGGGCAAGACTGCAGTTGCCTCTGTCTTTTCCTACAACAACCGCGGTGCCGCATCCTATGACGGGCGGTCGTTTCTGGGCGTCTTCATGAGTGTCATCAAAATGTCTTCGTCGGAGGTCCTGCGTGAGGCTGCGGCTTTGCTCAAGGCGGGGCAATTGGTTGTCCTGCCCACCGAAACGGTCTATGGCCTCGGCGCCAATGCGTTGGACGGTGCGGCGGTCGCGCGAATTTTTGCCGCCAAGGGGCGGCCCTCCTTCAACCCGGTGATTGTTCATGTGCCGGACGCGGCGGCAGCGCAGGCATACGTCATGATGGATGCACGGGCTCAGGCGGTGGCGGCGGCTTTTTGGCCGGGGCCGTTGACCATCATCCTGCCCCGTCGTCCCGATTGCGCTGTCAGTGAGTTATGCAGCGCAGGACTGCCGACACTGGCGGTGCGTGTGCCGGCCCATCCGGTGGCTTTGGCCTTGCTCAGGGAATCCGGTGTGCCGGTTGCGGCCCCCAGTGCCAATATTTCGGGGCAGGTCAGTGCCACCACGCCCCAGCATGTCGCCACAGGTCTGGGCGACAAGGTGGCACTGATACTGGCGGCGGGGCCCTGCGACGTGGGTCTTGAATCAACGGTGCTGGATTTAAGCGGGGCGGTGCCTGTGGTGCTGCGCCCCGGCGCAGTCACGGCTGAACAACTGTCCGCTGTGCTGGGGGTCAGTGTCGGTTATGATCTGGGTGACCACGGCGATCAGGTTAAATCACCGGGGCAACTCCTGAAGCATTATGCCCCTTCGGTGCCGGTACGTCTGAATGCGGTTGATATCATGCCCGGCGAGGCGCTACTGGCGTTCGGTTCTGTCAAGTTCATGGGAATCAAAGGCGGTGGTCGCGCTCAAGACCTGCCGGAGACGGCGCTGCGTAATTTGAGTGATAGCGGCGATCTGCATCAGGCTGCAGCCAACCTGTTCCGCATGCTGCGCGAGCTTGACCGTCCGGAGCATCACCGTATCGCAGTGATGAATATTCCCGACCAAGGCTTGGGGATTGCGATCAATGACCGTCTGAAGCGAGCGGCAGCGGGAAGTCAGCAATAACGTCCTCCGCCACAAACGATCTGGCTATAAACGACAAAGACGCCATCTTGATCAGAGATGGCGTCCGTTTGGGCGTCAGACCGGGCGTGCGGTCGCTTTAAGAGTTCAATTGGTCAGAGCCAGATTGTGATATCTGTGCAGGGCGGCCAACGCCCGTACTCTGGCAGGATAAGCGGCCGTTTTAATGTTGTCCGTACCGAGAATTCTCCCGACGCGAAACAGGGCCTGTTTCCTGAACTCATGGCCAAGAAGAGAAGTCATGTGAACCTCCATTTCCTAGTCTCTATGTCTTAAACATACACGAACATGAAGATAAATTCAAGTATAAAACAAAAAAATCGTTATAAATCGTGCAGTGTTTTTACTTGAGTTTACTTGAGTATATTTAATTAATTTATAATTAATCGCGCATGTGGTTCTTTATTACATGACAATACAACAAGTATTCATGAAGTAATTATATAGTAATCCCGGAAATGGGCGCAAAAAAAGAGGGTTTGTCAGGGGGTTTTGGAGCGCTTCTCTGAAAAGAAATTATTTCTTCTCCATTGCTCAGAGTTATAGCTGGGGCGTTGCTTGTAATTAAGCCGCACTTTCGTGCCCCTCTTGTGTTGGAATAGTTTTAGGTTTTTATAGAGATAGATAATACATTGTCGCTGATTTAAGAGTGTTTTCCGGGGGAGGGGCAATATGAGATTTGTAATTTTTTTACTGGTTCTGATCTTGATAGATCTCGTGTCGTTTTCAGCGCAGGCGCAGGATGTACGCGGAAACTGCAAGAAGACCAAAGCCGGGTCCCATATGGCTCTCCTAGGATCCGATATTCAATTCAAGCCTGAATATGCAATGCTGAGAGAGAAGCTTGTCAGTGTTGATACGGACAAACTTTGTGATTGTATATTTGATGCTTCTGAAAAATTATTCGGCGTGGAAAAAGTAAGGGCAATGACTCAGTATAGCTATGCTGATAGCATTTCTCCAGAAACATTGATTGCAGAAGACCATCAGAAAACAACCATTCGGCTTTCTTGCTTTGGGCAGCAAATGGGCATAAAAAATTTAACCCCGCCCTCTTCCTCTGAGGTATTCGAGACTATTACGCGTGCTCCGACGGATGAGCAAGCCGCCAAGATGAAGACAGCCAAGACCATGAAAGCCGTGATGGGGGCCGTTAATAGATATAGCGTTACATACAAACAATACCCGAACTCTTTAACGCAACTTTCAGATTCAACAGGTTCTTTGCTGAGTTCTGCGGCTATCAAGGATGCGTGGGGTCATGATCTTCTGATGAGAAACCATTCAAATTCATATATTACTCTTTTGTCGAAGGGCCCCGATGGTATGGCCAATACCAGTGATGATCTTTCCTCCGACCGTAATGGAAATTGTGTGAACTGCTACGCGCATTGATCTGAAGGTTACCGTTTCAAAAAAGTTGGACGTGGTCACTATCAAGTGATTGTGTCGTTTTCACATCCCGATGCCTTGTAGAGCGCTTGCTAGAATCAACCGGGATCGGGTTTATTCGTTATAGCGTGGCTTGGCGCGCAGGGTGTCGCGGCGTGTGTCGAGAGGGGTGTCGAGTTGCGCCAGTTCCATGATCTGCAAGGGGCTGACGGCCAAGGCCTGTGTACTACCGCGCGGGGTGCCGCCGGGCAGCTGGGCGGTGCGGTTGCGGGGTTGCTGATCATCGTGGGCCTGCAGGGTTCCGGCGAGCAGACGGATTTGCTGCTGCTGGTTGTTGCGGAACAAGGTATGCGCCCAGATCTCGGCGTTTTCCTCCATGTCGGCGCTGAGGCGGGAGGTCGGGGCCGAGGCAGGCGCGGTGGCTTTCTTGCCGGATGAAGCCATCACTACGGCGTTATCGGCGCTGTTACCGAATTTTTTTGCGAAGAAATCATAAACCCCGGCCAGTGTACGCGGCGCGCCGGTCTTGGCATCGTAAAACACATTGCGGTTGGCGCGGGCGGCTTGCGGGAATAAGTCGGCAGCGGTCGCGAGCGGATTCTTTTCCAACGCATTGAGAAAACCGGAGGCGCCCGCCGGGCCCATGAAGTGGGCGAAGTACAGCTCGACCGAACCGATATCGCCGCCGACGTTTTTCTCGAGATAGCGTTTGTTCTCAGCAGCATATTCGGCGGCCATGGCGGCGGCGGTGTCAGGGTCGTTCCGCAGGGCCAAAATATCCTTGCGGGTTTGCGCATCGCTGACCTTGCCTCCGGCGCTGATTTTATCGGCGTATTCACCGAGGCCGTATTTGGCGCCATGGTCGCGGATCATTCCGAGCCATGTTTTTTCGATAAACTGGTAGAGCCCGGTAGCGGAACTTGATTTCGATTTGATATCGGTTTTAAAGCTGCTTTCGGCGCTGGCCTTTTCCAGCAGGTAGGCAAAATCAACCCCGGTACGGGCGCTGGCCTTCTTGATCGCCCCCAATACCTCAGGCGAGGCCTTGCTTTGCAAGGCTGCCAACGTATTGTTTTTTAATATGTTTCCTGCCGAATTCATGTCTGTGACCTTGAAGGAATCCTGAATATCTCCCGGTTATATCAGCAAGGGCCGTGCCAACTCCCCCTGATTATTTCACATAAATTTTTGCGCAGGGCAGCATGCCAGGGATGTGGGCGCCCGGTATAATTCTGATATATTTGCGCTTTCGCCGTTTCACCTGATGACTATGATCTTTCTGAGGTTTCCTGATGAGCAGCTACAAAGCCCCGATAACGGATATGCAGTTTATCCTCAAGCACGTTGTGGGCTTGCACCAGCTTGAGGCTGCGCGTGACCTTGATGACCAGATGGTAGCCACCATTCTTGCCGAAGCCGGAAAACTGGCGGGTGACATTCTGGCACCACTCAATCACAGCGCCGATCGTGCCGGGTCGCGGCTTGAAGGGGGGAAGGTCGTCACCCCTGCGGGCTTCAAGGAGGCTTACCGGCAATACCGCGAGAGCGGCTGGAACGGGGTGCCGTTCAATCCCGATTACGGTGGACAGGGGTTGCCCTTGACGATGGCCTTTCCGGTGCAGGAAATGTGGCAGGCTTCCAACATGTCGTTTGGGTTGTGTCCGATGCTCAATCAGGCGGCGGTCGAGGCGATTGATATTCACGGCACGCAGGAACAAAAGAATACCTATCTCGCCAAGCTGATTTCCGGCGAATGGACCGGAACCATGAACCTGACTGAACCGCAGGCGGGCACGGATCTGTCGGCGCTGCAGACCAAGGCGATCCGGCAGGATGACGGCTCGTATAAACTGAGCGGTCAGAAAATCTTTATCACCTACGGCGACCACGATTTGGCTGAGAACATCATTCATATGGTACTGGCGCGCACTCCTGATGCGCCTGCCGGGGTCAAGGGCATATCCTTGTTTCTGGTGCCGAAATTCATCCCCGATGCGCAGGGCAATCCCGGTGTCGCTAATGATCTCATCTGCACCGGGCTTGAGCATAAGATGGGTATTCACGGTTCCCCCACCTGTACCATGCAGTATGGCGATCACGGCGGGGCCGTAGCGTGGCTGATCGGGCAGGAATATGACGGGCTTAAATGTATGTTCACCATGATGAACAACGCCCGTCTGGCTGTGGGGCTGCAGGGTGTGGCAGTTGCCGACCGCGCCTATCAGCACGCCTTGCACTATGCGCGGGAACGGGTGCAAGGTACCCGCATTTCCGAGAAGAACGGGGCACGGGTGGCGATTATCGAACATCCCGATGTCAGGCGCATGCTTTTGTCGATGAAGGCGCAGGTGATGGCCGGGCGGATGCTGTGTTATGAGGCCGCCTTTGCCTTTGACCGCGCTCATGAAGGTGTTGCGGGCGCGCAAGATCGGGTTGATTTGCTGACCCCGGTGGTCAAGGCGTGGTGTACCGACATGGCGATTGATGTAACTTCGACCGGCGTGCAGATTCACGGCGGTATGGGCTTCATCGAGGAAACCGGTGCAGCACAATTCTACCGTGATGCGCGAATTACGGCGATCTATGAGGGGACCAACGGTATTCAGGCGCTTGATTTGTCGATGCGCAAGGTGATTGCCAATAAAGGGCTGGCTGCACTGGCCTGGCTTGCCGAGGTGCGCGCAGGTGTGCAGGCGTTGAATGATCAGTCTGTGCGTAACCCGCTTGAGGCAGCCTTACGGGCGCTGGATGAGGCCACCCATTGGGTTCTGACACAGGGACAGGCTGGCGGGGTCGAGGCTGTGGCCGCGGTGAATGTCCCTTATCTGCGGGCCTTTGGTCTGATTGCTGGCGGGGTCATGATGGGACGCTGGTACGCGGCGGCAGCGCAATCAACCCAGCCGGAAGAAGCCCGTTTGCTCGCACATTATTATATTCAGCATATCTTGCCACAATATAAGGGTTGTATCGACACGGTGCTGACCGGGTCCTCGTCTGTCTGCCAATACCAGTCAGCGATGTTTGGCTAACGCTGTCCGGTTGGCATTTTGACGGCATTGGGCACTTGCTTCAGGCATGCCGTATTGGTGCGTGACCCAATCGCCCGCAGATTTTGAAAATCTGGGTAGGGGCTGTCTTTGTAGTTTTTGGCAAAAGTCAGGGCATAGCATTTGCAGAATTCATCCATGTGCCGTGAGTCCAGAATGAGCGAGAGAGAATTCAGGCACTGGTCGTGACCATAGGCTGCCACACCCGGTTCCGATGTGCACTCTCCGGCTATTTTACCCATGATGGCATCGCGTGATTTTTCCGGGCTGAAAACCCGCTCTTCAAAATAGGTGCTGCCCAGACATTCACAGTCATGAAACTGGGAGTAGAGTTTATAGTGATGGCATTCATTAAAAACTTTTTGGCTCTCATCCAGAATTTGATTCTGTGAATCAACAGGCAGGGTCTGAAATATCTGATCGGCGCTCTTTCCTTTGAAAGTTCTTTTCTCGCGCTTTTGCCAAGGCTCCATATACGGGGCAATCACGGACTTGCCATCTTCAGCGGGCGCGGTTTGCACCTGCTCTTTGGGTTGGTCGTCGACGATAGTGGGATTAAGGTCGGGGGGGGCATCCAGAACCGACGGCTCTGCCGTCAAGGTCGACTGTGAGTCGAGCAGGGCAGGCGTTTCGCTTTGTGCCAAAACCGGGAGTATCGGTAACGCAAGAACGGCTGCGATTGTCAGGATGCCAAGTCTCATTTTATCCTCTGATTTGCTTATCTCTACCTTTGGATTTTAGCATAAAGAAAGACCGGCGTGTGCCGGTCTTTTTTTAATCTGCGTGAATATTTCAGGCCGAGGCTTTATCGGCTTCAGGCTGCGAGGTGTTGGCCACACTTTCGCCACGAATTTTGTGCCACAGGCCCTGGATATCGAAATTACGTGCGGCTTCAGAGGCAGCCTGCCGCGGACGGCTGAAGGGGCTGGCCTTTCGCGGTTCCGAGCTTTTCTCGGGTACGGGGACTTCGGCAGGCTTTACGGTGGCCGTGGCCGGTTTGCCCGGACCGCGGCGTTGCATTTCCATTTGTCGGCGCATCTGGGCGCGACGATCACGTTCTTTCAGCTCTTCTTTCAGTTCTTCCGCCTGCTTCTGGCTATACTGGCTGGTGAGCAGAACCTGCTGGGCCTGTTTTTGCCATTGGTCACGCTGGGTTTTCAGATCTTCAATTTGATCCTGCGCGACTTCAAGTTGGTCTTCCAGCATCCGGATGCGCATTTTCATCCGTTCGGTTTCAATGATGGTCGCTGCCTTTTCAAGTTCGTTCTCGACGTTGGCGGTGACAATCGTTTCGTTGCCTTGCGGGGCCAGACCGAAGACACGCTCAAGCTCCGATACATCAATGACCCTGCGTCCGGCGTTGTCAATTTCGTAGGACAGTTTGCCCGCCTTCATGGCGCGTTGCACTGTTGATTTCGAGCGCCCTGTAAGCTCTGCTGCCCGTTGCGGTCCGACCTTTGCCATGAGATGTATCCTCTCCTTGAATTAACGTTGTTATTATGGACTTAAATTAAAAATCAGTAGTTATTGTTTGGTTCCGGTTTTCTCTTCCAGTTCAATCCGGCGGGAGAGCATCTTGGTCAGGCGGCTCCACTGTGCACCTGAGAACAAGTGGGCATATAAGAACGGCAGCCAGCCATTCTTGCGCCACTCGAGGAAGTCTTTCTCCGGCAGGGTGGCCAGTTTTTGTTCATCCACAATCCGGAAGCCCGAGAAATTGATGCGCTTGCCACCACCGATATTGATTTCGGCTTGCCGCTCGACCAGCAAGCCACTGCTTGCCAATGCCTTGCTGAAGGCCAGCGTTTGCTGGGCTGCTGCATGATAGGATTTGCAGAATTCGAGAGCGTTCTGGGCCAGCAGGGCAGGTTTGCCTTCAGCCTCGAAGAATTTCTGCTCACTTTTGTTGTCAACAATCTGGTCATTCATGTCGACGCACAAAGTCAACTGGTCTGTACCGGCAATTTCCGAGAAGATAAACGGGTAGCGGCGGATATAAGCCGGGACATAGGCGTCCTCAACCCATTCGCCCGATCCGTCAACAAACAGGTTTTCGTTATCACGCACGCCCAGCAGGGCGACGGGGGTGGCGTTGTTATCGGGGCTGAAAGCGATGGGGTAATAATGACTGATTTGCGGCATCTCGATCATGTTGATCGGTACGGCATTGACATGGTCGCAGAAGGATAAACCGAAGTTTTTCTTAAGTCCGAGATCCGCATGTTTTTTGCCGTCGAGCGGTACCGGGTTGGAATAAAACAGGGGCAGTGGCGCGGCTTTGTTGTCACCGTCTCCAGTGGTTGCAGCGGTTGCTTCCTTTTTAGCCATGATCGTGTCTCTTCCTTCCAGATGACAGGTTGCCTTTGTCGGCAGTGCCTATGAATAGTAATACGTATGATGGAAACGTGCCTGAATCAACCAGACTTGGCACTGAAAGTCCATCATTTTGATATTCCGTAAAACATTTCCCCCCAGTTATGAGCCACTTGCCCCTCTGCTCTCCAGTGTCTAAAATTATGTAAATAAACTAATATAATATTTTTTCATAATACAAAAATCATCTTTCGCCATTCCTGCAAATGCGCTAGGTTTCGCCCAGTTTCGCGCCGAAGGGCGCAGTCTTGCGAGAAAAGGATCACGGTTATGCGTATTGCAATGGTGGGTACGGGTTATGTCGGACTGGTATCAGGCACATGTTTTGCCGAGTTTGGCTTTGATGTGGCCTGCATAGACCGGGATGCCGCCAAGATCGAGCGCCTCAAGCAGGGTCAGTCCCCGATTTATGAGCCGGGCCTTGATGAATTGCTCGCCCGCCAGATTGAATCCGGCCGGATCAGCTTTACGACGGACTTGAAAGCAGCGGTCAAAGCGGCCGATGTGGTTTTTATTGCAGTGGGTACCCCGCCGCGCAGCACCGATGGCCATGCCGATCTCTCTCAGGCCTATCAGGCAGCCAAGGAAATTGCCGAGGCCATGGAGGGTTACACCGTTGTCGTGACCAAATCGACCGTGCCGGTCGGCACGTCGCGTGAGATCGAACGGATTATCCGCGAGGTTCGTCCGGATGCTGATTTTGATATGGTGTCCAATCCGGAATTCTTGCGTGAGGGGGCAGCGATCAATGATTTCATGCGTCCCGACCGTGTGGTGGTAGGTTTGAGTTCTGATCGTGCCCGGGCGGTAATGAGCGAGTTGTATCGCCCGCTGTTCCTGAGCGAAACGCCGATTGTTTTCACCGCACGTGAGACGTCAGAAATCATCAAATACGCCGCCAATGCGTTTCTTGCGACTAAAATTACGTTCATCAACGAAATCGCCAATCTGTGCGAAAAAGCCGGGGCCGATGTGCAGGATGTCGCCAAGGCCATCGGGCTTGATGGCCGGATTGGCAAGAAATTTTTACATCCTGGGCCGGGTTATGGCGGTTCTTGCTTTCCCAAAGACACGCTGGCGCTGGTGCAAACAGGTGAGGTTTTAGGGGTCCCGCAACGCATTGTCGAAGCTGTGGTGCAGGTCAATGCCGACCGTCAGCGTGATATGGCCGAGCGGATTATTCAGGCCTGCGGTGGTGATGTGCAGGGCAAGCGGATTGGTATTCTCGGGGTGGCCTTCAAACCCAATACTGATGACGTTCGCGAAGCCCCGGCTTTGACGATTATCCCGATCCTGCAACAGGCCGGTGCGGTGGTGGCGGCCTATGATCCGGTCGCAATGGAACAGGCACAAAAACAGTTGCAAGACGTGGTCTGGTGTCAGGATGCCTATGAAGTCGCGACCCAGTCCGAGGCCTTGGTGATTGTGACTGAATGGAATGAATTCCGTGCGCTCGATCTGGTCCGGATCGGCAGCGTCATGAAATCACGGCGGTTGCTGGATTTACGCAATATTTACCGTCCGGAAGATATCGAGAAAACCGGATTTTATTATAGCTCGATTGGCCGCCCGGATATTCTGCCTGATACAGCGGCGCCGCGTGAAAAATTACGCTCGATTTCCTGAAACTTTTAAGTTTAAAGGGGGCTGTCATTGTCTGAACGGGCAGATAGCACAATATGACAGAGGGAAACACCAGAACCAGCCCTGTTGATATGGGCGTGAACTGGGTTAGCTGGCTGCGTGATCAGGCCACGCGCTTTTATACATGGGACGTTGTCGGGCAGTATCACCGGGTGATCACTCCGCACAGACCGACCGCGCGCAGCCTGCGCGAGTCCTGGCAAAGACTGCCTGCTTTGACCACACAATTCCCGAACCTAAAGCATAATTTGTTTATGCGGGCTCTGCCTCATCTGTCGCTGGCGGCACGGGCGCAGATCAATGCCTTCTTTGCTGCCCACGGCTTGCGCGATTTCGAGTTTCTCGATCATGGTGGCCGGGCGATTGCTTTTCGTGCCTTTCATGTGCCCTCGCGGCAATTACGGATTGCCCGGATGGAGGCGCCGCATCACTGCCGTTATCCCCGCCCTGATCACCCCACGGTGCTGCCTGCTTTTGCCAGCAATCAAGGGCGCATGGGGGGGTATGGCGATATCAAACTGGAAATTCTGCCTGAGGTGATGCCGCTCTCGAAAATTTTCAAGGCACAGGATCTGGGGCAAACTGAGTTGTTGCGCGATCTCTTCCATGAGGCGGTCTTTGGTTTGTCATGGGGAACCAACGTCATGTATCCGGTCACTATGTTTGATCGTGATGCTGAACCGCAGAATGTGGGCTTGCGTCCGGATGGCCGACTGGTCAGTTTCGATCCGCAGATCATCACTGGTGCACGTGCGCAAGTGGCGCATCGTCATTTCAAAACGCCGGGCGTCTTGCAAGATGCCAGCGCCCAACAGCTGGCGCTGGTTTATCCGGTAATTTAAAAGGCTCGATTAGGCGACTTTCGAGGTAGCGCCATCCAGCAAGCCTTCCCGGCGGAGCAGGGCATCGGGATCTGCATCCTGTCCCCGGAAATTGCGGTAGAGAATCGCCGGATGTTCGGTGCCGCCGCGCTCTAGAATTTCACGGCGGTATTTCATCAGCCGTTCCTCATCATAAACATGATTTTCCGTCATGTAATAGAAAGCATCGGCGTCCAGTACCTCGGCCCATTTATAACTGTTATAGCCTGAGGCATAACCACCGCCGAAAATGTGGCTGAAGGAGGTGGATGTTGGCCCCGCCAGCATCGGGAACAGTCTTGTGTCTTTGGTCACGTCTTCTTCAAATTTAAACACGTCAAAACCGTATTTTTTCTCGATCTCTTCGGGGTTGGTGGTGTACCACAGCATATCCAGTGTGGCGAGATTGACCTGACGCAATCCCATCGAGGCCACCATGAAGTTTTTCGAGTCATTCAACTTGCGGAACAGATCATCGGGAATTTTTTCACCGGTTTGCCAGTGACCGCTAATCAGATCAAGCGTTGCGCGCGTATAGGCCCAGTTTTCTTGCACCTGTGAGGGGAGCTCGACAAAATCCCATTTAACGTTGGGGCTGGCGAGCGAGCGATATGTCACATCGGACAGCAGACCATGCATGGCGTGACCCATTTCATGGAACAGAGTCAGGACTTCATCATGGGTCAGCAGTGAAGGTTTCTCTGGCAGGGGTTCGGTGAAATTGCAGACAATCGCAATGATCGGGCGTTCGACTTTGTCGGCAAACAGGCCTTGTGAGCGATATCCGGTCATCCAGGCACCGGGCTTCTTGCCACTGCGTGGATGGAAATCGGCATAGAGCGTTCCTATAAAGGCTTTGGTTTTTTTATCGGTGACATCGAAGGCCTTCACATCCGCTGCCCAGGTTGGATAGGCGGTATTTTCGGCAAAAACCACGCCAAACTGGCGGCTGAAATGTTCGAAACAGCCGGACAGCACTTTTTCCAGCGGGAAATAAGGGCGTAAATCTTCACTGGAAAACCCGTACACCGACTCTTTCATTTTTTCGCTGTAATAAGCGACATCCCAAGGCTTAATCTCAGACGGACCGCCGTGGGCCGCCGCAAATTTTTTCAGGGCGTCAAGGTCGCGCATGGCGGCATCCTTGTAGGCATCCTTGAGCTTGCCAAGGAAGGCAAAGACAGTCTCCGGCTTCTCCGACATGCGGTCTTCCAGCACAAAATGGGCCGGGGTGGGGTAGCCCAAAAGGTTGGCGCTTTCATAACTGAGTGTGACGATTTGCTTGATCGTGTCCTGATTGTCGTATTGGTCTTTCCAGGCACGACTGCCGAAGGCTCGCCACATTTTCTCACGCAGGGCGCGGTTATCGGCATAGGTAACAAACGGGCCATAGCTTGGGTAATCGAGGGTAAAGAGCCATTGGCCGGGATGATTTTTCTTCTCGGCACGGGCTTTGGCGGCGGTGATGACATCGGCGGGCAATCCTGCCAGATCGGCTTCCTTGTCAATCAACAGGCTAAACGCCTCCATCGAATTCTTGATATTTTCGTTAAAGGCGGTGCCAAGGGTCGAGGCGGCGATATTGATTTCCATCATCCGCTCTTTGTCTTTGCCACTGAGCAGGGCCCCGCTGCGACGGAAACCGTCATAGGTGTTTTTCAGCAGGGTTTTTTGCTCGGTGGTCAGGGCCGGGCTGTCATGCTCCTTGTCCCAGACCGCCTTGATCCGGGAGAACAAGGCCTCATCCATCGCTACGGATGAATAAAATTCAGCCAGTTGCGGGGCAACGGTTTGTTTAATGTCAACCAAAGCCGGGGTGGCGACCGCACTGATCTGGTTGCCGAGAATTTCCATGACATGGCTCAGGGTTTCTCCCATCACCTCGAGAGCGACGATTGTATTCTCAAAATTCGGGGCGTCCGGATGGGCTTTGATCGCGGCCAGCTCCTGTTTGGCTTGGGCCAGTCCCTCTTCAATCGCGGGCAGATAGTGCTCATCCTTGATCCGGTCAAAGGCCGGGGCATGGTTGGGGAGAGATGACGGAGCCAGCAACGGATTGAGTGCGGTCATGAAAAAACCTCTTCAGGGGATTGGCGAATCAGATGAAAGATTATATAGGGCGCCAGCCCGCCTGTTCCAGAGGGAATTACAGGGCTTTGGGATAGATGAAAGGGGGATACATGGTGTATCCCCCGGTTCAGCACACAAGTGACCCCTGATCTTCTACATAAATGTTGGTTTGGGCGGCAGCAGACCCTCGCGGCGGGGCAGGGCCTGGGGGTCGGCATCCTGTCCCCGGAAATTGCGGTAAAGTGTGGCTGGATTATCGGTACCACCCTTGGCCAGAAATTCTTTGCGATATTTATTCAGGCGATAGCTGTCATAGGTCGTAAGCTCGGTCAGATATTCAAAGGCATCAGCATCGAGAACCTCTGCCCATTTATAGCTGTAATAACCGGCATCATAGCCACCGGAAAAAATATGGGTGAAGGACGTTGAAGTGGGCCCGGCCAGCATCGGGAACAGGCGTGTATCGGCGGTGACGGCTTCTTCGAAAGCAAAAATATTGAAGCCGAATTTGTCTTCAATGTCCTTGGGGTTGGTATTGTACCAGGCCTGATCCAGTGTCGCGAGATTGACCTGACGCAGCCCGGCAGCCCCGGCCATATAGTTTTTGGAAGCCACCATTTTTTGGTAAAGATCTTCAGGAATTTTCTCGCCGGTCTGGTAGTGCCCGCTGATCAGCGCGAGGGTTTCTCTGGTAAACGCCCAGTTTTCTTGTACCTGTGAAGGCAGTTCAACCGCATCCCATGGTACATAGGGGCTGGCCTTTGAACGGTAGGTTACATCCGAAACCAGACCGTGAACCGCGTGGCCCAGTTCGTGGAACAGGGTTGTGACTTCATCATGATCGAGCAGGGCTGGTTTGCCAGGTAGCGGCTTGGTGAAATTGCATTCAATTGCAATCACCGGACGTTCGATCTGGCCTTGATAGAGGCCCTGTGCCCGGTAATCGGTCATCCATGCCCCGCCTTTTTTGCCCTTGCGCGGATGAAAATCGGTATAGAGCGTACCGACAAAAGCACCGGTTTTTTCATCGGTGACGTCAAAGGCTTTCACATCCGGGTGCCAGGTCGGGTATTGCTTGTTTTCGCTGAACTGAATACCGAATTGTTGACTGAAATGCTGGAAGGTTCCGGCCAGAACTTTTTCCAGCGGGAAATAGGGTTTTAAATCCTCGCTGGAGAAACCGTACAGTTCCTGCTTTTGTTTTTCTGCATAAAAAGTTATGTCCCAAGGCTTGAGATCGTCGTGCCCCATTTGGGCAGCGAACGCCCTCAGCGATTCCATATCTTTAAGGGCTGCGGGTTTGTAGACGTTTTTTAATTGATCAAGGAAGGTCGCCACGGTTTGTGGTGTTTGCGCCATGCGGTCTTCCAGCACAGTTTCCGCATGATTGTTATATCCCAGCAGCTGCGCCCGTTCATGCTTAAGGGTTAGGATGCGCCGGATCAGTTCCTGATTGTCATGTTCTGTCTGCCAGCCCCGGCTGCCATAAGCCCGCCACATCTTCTCGCGCAGGCTGCGGTTTTCGGCATAGCTGGCAACCGGGCCGTAACTCGGGTAGTCGAGGGTAAAAACCCATTGATTTTCGAGGCCGCGGGTCTTGGCTTCTTCAGCGGCGGCGGCAACGGCGTCTTCGGGAATCCCCTTGAGATCATCCTTATCGGTAATGATCATGGCGAAGGCTTCGACGTCCTTCTTGACGTTCTCGCTGAAATCGGAATCCAGCGTCGACATTTCCTCTACGATTTCTTTCAGGCGTTTTTTGTCAGCGCCCTTGAGCAAGGCCCCGCCGTTGCGGAACCCGTCATAGGTTTTTTTCAGCAAGGTGTGCTGCTCAGTCGTCAGGGTGGGGTCATCATGGTGCTGATCCCATACCGCCTTGACGCGCTTGAAAATTTTTGTGTCGGTGAGGGCTGCCATATTAAACCGGGCACGCAGCGGTGAAATTTTATCCTCTGTCGCTTTCAGTTTGGGGGTTCCGGCTGCCAGCATCTGGTTGCTGAGCAGGCTGGACAGGATACTGAGCCGCTCACCCGCCAATTCAAGGGCTTCGATCGTATTGGCGAACGTGGGTGTCTCCGGATTGTTTTTAAGCGCCCTGATATCGGCACGGGCCTCTTTCACCGCTGTGCGCAGGGCTGATAGAAAATGTCTGTCCTTGATCTTATCGAACGCGGGAGCTTCATTCGGCAGCCCCGAGGGTGCCAACAGCGGATTGACAGATGCCATCGTGATAACCTTTTCCTGTAATATTTTTATTATAGAAAAGACTGTAGGGCAGCTGCTGGTGCAGGGTCAAGAATAATTTAACGGCTTATTTCAGGGATCAAGCGTAATGGTGGTACTGTCCATGCCGCCTTCCAACGTCTTGGAATCAAAGGCAGTTACAACTACCCGATAGGTCCCGGCTTCCTCGAATTTGAGGTTGGTGCCATAGATACCGGGCTGTTCGGCCTTCTCCAGCTTGATACTGGCCAGCAAGACTTCTCCGCGATAAATCCCGGCCTCGACCTCGTAGCGCTCGGGTGGCCACGGCGTATCCTTGTCAATATGACAGCCGCAGAGTTTGGTCACATTGACTTGTAATGGCAGGGTACCTTCGGCATTGAACTTAGCTTTACGATTGGCGGGCGGGCTCATGACGTCGACAATGAAGCCGGGAATCTCAACGATAATGCCGTTGCCTTGGGTATAATCTTTGCCCGGTATCAACAGGTAATCGGCGCTGGCCTTGGCCAGCGATTGCATCTGTCCGTAAGGCCCGGAAACTTCGACGGTGACGGGGGTTGGCTCATAGATATCCAGCGAAAATTCAAAGCGCGATGTGTCTTCATCAACGATGACGGCGTCACGCGCTACGCTGGGGGTCATGACCAGATCACGTTTGCCGGAGTTGCCTGTGGTGCTGCCTTCGACCAGAATATCGCCATCGCGCTTATCACGTACGATGATGTAGGCAGCGCCAACGGATTCACCGATAAACAGCGCGTCTTTGGATTTGACGCTGATTTTGACATTGGTATCGACGGCGTACGCGGGCGTTGCGGCCAGCAACAAGGCGCAGGACGTAAGGGATGCCAGAATAACTTTTTTCATAAACACGTATCCTTGTGAATCTTAACCGCTACCAGTGTTAACCGTAGTGGCCACGCGGTCAAGGGGAGGGAAAAAAGCAAGCAGGACTTCAAAAAAATCGCAAACGGTGCGGTGAAGCATCGATAATTCTGCATAATTCTACGGAAGGGGCTTTTCTTTTTCATAGAGTGCGTCATTATCGAGTCAATATAAAAATAAAAATGCGCCCTGCCGCCGTCTTTTAAAGACGCTGGACAGTGTGCTTACAGGGAGAAAAAAGTCAGATGAATAGTCTGTGGACGAACCTGCCCGCGCACCTGAGGGATAACCCCTTCTTTCATTTCTCGGCAAAGACGAATTTCGTTCCGGCGTGGGATAAGATCACGCCCGCACATGCTTTGCCGGCGATGGAATATATTTTTGACAATATGCGCCGCGAGATCGAGGCGATTGCGCAAAATCCGGCCAAGCCCAATTATAAGAATACTGTCGAAGCTTTGGAAAAGGCTTACAGCCTGCCGATGCACTTCTTCCTTTCGGTCTTCACCACCATGCCTAAAGACGAGGAAGAGCAAAAACAGTATGACGATGTCGAACAAATTATGTGCGACAAATTTCACGAACTTTACATGGATGTCTTTCAGAACAAGACATTGTTCAACCGTTTTTTGTTTTTGACAATCACTCCGGAAATTATGCGCCTCACGGGCGAACGGGAAAAGCTCTACGGCATGTACGCCCAGACCTTCAAGGCCTGCGGTATTATGAAGAAACCGGCCCAGCAACAGGCGTTGCGCGATATGGGACGGCAAATTTCTACTCTGGCGCGGATCTCGCAAAAGAATATGCGTGAGTCAGAAAAGGCCGCTTTCATTCGTGTTTCTAATCCGGCGCGTCTGGCTGGTTTGTCCGATGTCCTGATCGGCGCTGCGGCGGCTGAAGCTAAAAAGCGTGGGTTTGAGGGTGAGTGGTGTTTTGGTGTCGGCACCAGTACTTATGGCCCGTTTATGAAGTCGGTACAGGATCGTGATCTGCGCCGGGAAATGTGGATACTGAACAGTCGTACCGGAACAACCGGTGAGTTTGATAACCGCCGCACTATTTTGAAATTGATCAAGCTGGAACATGAAATGGCCCGGATGGAAGGGTACCGCAATCCGGCCGCCCACAGCTTGCAATACAACATGGCGCGCACCAGCAAACGTGTTGAGAGTTTTTTGCGTACGGTACGCAAGGCGGCCAAACCTGTGGCGACAGAAGAGATCGCGGTGCTAAAGGCTTTTGCTGCACAGGAAGATCAGATCAAGCATCTTAAGCCGTGGGATCTCGACTATTATAAAGAAAGACTGAAAAAGCGGGTGTTGGGCTTCGATGAGGAGCAACTGCGTCCCTACTTTGAAATGGAAGCGGTGTTGCAAGGGGTGTTCCGCCATTTCAACAAACTGTTCGGCCTTAAATTCACCGAAAGCACCGCCTATCCCAAATATGACCCGGATGTGAGAACATTCAATGTTACCAATGCCCGTACCGGCAAGCATATGGGTGTGCTTTGCATGGATTTATTCGATCGTTCCGGTAAACCGGCGGGCACGGCCTGGAATATCAGTGCGGTTTCGCAAGGGTTGTTCGAAGGTGAAAATCGCCGCCCGGTCGATATGGTGGTGACCAAATTCATCAAGGGGCAGGACGGACAGCCGACCTTGCTCACCCATTATGATCTTGAAGTTCTGTTGCACGAAATGGGTCATGCCACCCATAATTTGTTAGGCCAATGCCGTTATCAGAGTTTTTCGGGAACATCGGTAGATACGGATTTTGTTGAATTTCCTTCGCAAATTCAGGAGAGCTGGGCTTATTTGCCTGAGGTGCTGGATGATATTGCCCGTCACCATGAAACCGGAGAAAAAATTCCCGATCACATCAAAAAGAAGATGAAAGAGGGACGCAAATTCATGGCGGGCAGTTATGTCATGAATTATGCGATGAAGGGTTGGCTTGATCTGGCGTGGTACAGGAAAGACCCCTCAAATACGCGTAGTATCGAGGCCTTCGAACGACATGTGACCCGCGATTTCATGATCGGGAACATGGAGCGTCCGTTGGTATCTCCGCGCTTCCATCATATTTTCGGCGGTGGCTATGAGGCGGGTTTCTACAGCTATCAATGGTCGGAAATGATGAGTGCGCAGCTGTTTGAAAAATTTGAAAAACACGGCGCCTATAACCGCTCTTTGAGTGCCAGCTTCAAAAAAGCCCTAGCGGTTGGGGGCAGTCGCGAAGAAGCTGATACCTTCTACACCTTGACTGGGCGTCATCCGCGTATCCAGCCCTTGCTGCGGCAATATGGCTTGCTGGGTAAGCAGTTTAATTATGCGGCTGCCTTTAAACCGCAGGTGGCGGTCAATGATAACCGTCAGGACGTCAGCCTGCCCAAGCCCGCCAAACTGCATATCTCTTGATGTTAGCCAACCCTTGGTTTAAGCAAGGGGCATGATCAGGTCGGCGCAGTTTGATGACATCTATTTTTCGGCAGACAATGGCCTCGCCGAAACCGATCATGTTTTTCTTCGCGGTAACAATTTGCCAGCGGCATGGCAACACAAACCTTTATTTACTATTGCTGAAACCGGGTTTGGCACCGGGCTGAATTTCCTTGCGGCGTGCAAGCTGTTTGAGGAAACCGCTCCGGTCGGGCATCAGCTCGATTATGTGTCTTTCGAAAAATACCCACTGTCCGCTCAAGAGATTGCGGGGGCATTGCAGGGCTGGCAGGATTATTTTGGTGATCGGCTTGCGCAACTGGTGAAAAAATATCCTTTGCGCATAAACGGGTTTCACCGGGTGCATATCAGCCCGCGCATTCGTCTGACTTTGATTTTTGACGATGTGAATGAAGCCTTGCCACGTCTGGTCGTCCCGCGCGGAATCAATGCTTGGTTTCTTGACGGCTTTGCCCCGGCCAAAAACCCGCAAATGTGGAGCGAAACTTTATTTAAGGAAATGGCGCGGCTGTCTGCCCCGGCGGCGACAGCGGCCAGTTTTACCGCTGCCGGGTTTGTCCGGCGTGGTCTGGCGGCGCAGGGCTTTGCGGTCAGCAAGGTGCCCGGCTATGGTCGCAAGCGCGATATGACTCAGGCGATCTTTACTGCAGACACCGGACGGGAACAGTCTTATAAGCCCGTGCAGCGTGTGGCTATCCTCGGCGGCGGTCTTGCCGGGACATCCTGTGCACAGGCTTTGCTAAAGCGCGGCATAGCGGTAACAATTTTTGATCCGCATGGATTGGCGCAGTTTGCCTCGGGCAATCCGGTGGGGATTTATAACCCGCGTTTTTCGCAAAACCGCAGCCCTGAATCCGATGTCTACAGCAGCGGTTATGCGGCGCTGGCGGCGCTTAATCACCCTGGACAGCGTTGCGGCAGCCTGCATCTGGTCAGGGGCGAAGATAAAGCCAAGCGCTTCCGCGGGATGAAGGAGAATTGGGGCTGGCACGACGATCATGTGCGTTGGCTCAGCGCGGCCGAGGCCTCGGCGCAGGCCGGAGTGACTTTGTCCGATGAGGCATTATTCCTGCCCGACTCAGGCTATGTCAGTCCACGGAGGTTGTGCCTTGATTACGCCGCAGGGGTGACGGTTAAGACTGACGGGTTGATGGCAGAAGATTATGATGCTCTGATTCTTGCCAATGGTATTGAGGCCCGGCGTCATCCCTTGTTGGCGGATCTGCCGTTGCAGACGATCCGGGGCCAGATCAGTTTCCTTGAGGCTGTGACATTAGACCCGGCCCTGACCGTGCACAGCAATATTTGTTATGGCGGTTATCTCTCCGCCACCAATCCTGACGGCTATGTGGCGGGGGCGACGTTTCAGCAATGGCTGACCGATACGGATGTCAAGGACAGCGACCATCAGGATATTCTGGAGAATCTGGCGCAAGCCGTGCCAGCGTTGGCGGGTTCGTTCCGGGTCACGGGTGGGAGGGCAGCACTGCGCTGCGCGAGCAAGGATCGTTTTCCCGTAATCGGTGCCCCTGAGGGGGAAGATAGGGTCTATGTGACAACGGCCCATGGTTCTCACGGGCTGGTGACTTCGCTGGCGGGGGCGGAATATCTGGCGGATCGGCTGAGCGGAACCGTCTGGTCGTTGCCGGGTGATTCGGCTGTGGCGCTGGCACCGGCGCGCTTTAGCCGCCGCCAGCAGAAAAAGGGATTGCCTTCGGCTTAGGCAATGTGGATGATCTAAAGGTTGAGGGGATTCCTGTGAGACGTATCTGGGCTATTTATAAACAAGATCAGGCGGCTGTGACCAGTATCGAGTACGGCTTGATTGTCATGGCGATTGCTCTGGCCTGTATGACGGCTTATTTTCTGGCGGGGGATGCCTTGCGGGAAATGGTGTTTCAGGCCTCTTCCGCCCTTGATACCGCCACCAGCCTGATGGGCTCAGAGTAACGCCAGACAGAGTATATGATGAACCCTTTTCTTTTGATGGCTGTCTTGTTTGCCGCGGCGGCCCTCAGTGTGGGCGTGCTGGTGCCACTGGCGTGTCGTATGGCCCACCGCTTTGATTTCCTTGATCGCCCCGGTGGCCGTAAAAAACATGATGATGATATCCCGCCAGTGGGCGGCCTGATCATTTTCCCGGTTTTTATGCTGCTGGCTTTGGGCAGCGGGGTGGTTACGCCCTCGTTTCTCTCCTGTGCGGCGGCGATTTTATTGCTGCTGATCGTGGGGGGGCTCGATGATCGTTTTGCTCTGCCCGCACGGATTAAATTTGTTACGCAGTTTGCTGCTGCGTTCATGATTGTCCTGATCGGCGGGGTGCGCGTGCAGGGCATGGGTGATATTTTCGGTTTTGGGGCGTTATGGCTCGGGTGGATGGCTATCCCCTTTACTGTGATCGCCATTGTGCTGCTGATCAATGCTATCAATCTGATGGACGGTCTTGATGGTCTTGCGGGCGGTTTGGGGTTTGTGGTGTGTTTTTGGCTGTTGCTTTGTGCGCTGATGGCGGGTGATCACGCACATGCCACATTGCTGGTAATTATGATGGGGGCGCTTGCCGGATTTCTCTATCACAATATGCGCCATCCATGGCGGACGCAGGCCCGGGTGTTTATGGGGGATGCCGGCAGTCTTTCGCTGGGGCTGGTATTGGCGTGGTTTGCGATTGATATGGCGGGTCATCCTGATCAGGCGGCCATCATGCCGATGACGGTGGCGTGGTTGCTGGCTTTGCCGATCATGGATACGTGCGGTCAGTTTGCCCGCCGGGTCTCACAGGGACGTCACCCCTTCGACCCTGATCATCATCATTTTCATCACCATTTTGTCACAGCGGGATTGTCAGTGCGGGTGGCTACCGCTTCCATTTTATTGATTGTTTTTGCCTATGGCGTCTTTGCGGTGACGGTTGAGCTTCTGGGTTGGCCTCAATTTATTTTGACCTATCCGTGGATCATGTTGCTGTTTCTCCATATATTCATGTCGGTGCGCCCGAGCCGTTTTCGCAAGTTGATCCAGAAACTTTTGCGCATCAAGGCAGAAGAATGAGCCAGAAGCTGCTGATTTTTGTTGTGACCGAAGACTGGTACTTCCTTTCTCATAGGATGCCCACGGTCAAAGGCGCGCAGGCAGCGGGTTATCAGGTGGCGGTCATCACGGGCGATGGCACTGCCCGGGCTGTGATCGAGGCGCAGGGCGTGCGGGTTATTCCGTTCAGTTTTGACCGGCGCAGTCTCAATCCGCTCAAGGCCCTGCGGCAGATCTGGCAATTACGCTGCCTCTATAGGGCCGAGGGGCCGCAGGTCGTCCATCACATCGCAATGAAGCCTATTCTTTTTGGTGCGCTCGCGGCGTGGCTGGCCGGCGTGCCGCATGTGGTCAATGCTTTTGCCGGGCTTGGTTATGTCTTCAGTGCCGACACTATGCTGGCACGAGGAATGCGGCTTATCCTGATCCCGGCTTTCCATTTTCTCCTTAACCGTCCAGGCTCTGTGGTGTTGTTCCAGAATGAAGACGACCGGGCTTTGCTGCGCAAATTGCGGGCGCTGCCGCTCCGTGGTGATGACAACACGGTTTTAATTCGTGGCTCCGGCGTTGATACCCAGGCCTTGCGGCCGCTGCCCTTGCCCGAAGGGGGCGGCGATTTCATCTGTGTTTTTGCTGGCCGCATGATCGGTATTAAGGGCTTACCCACGTTGCAAGAGGCCTTTGCTCGTTTGCAGCATTCTTCTCCACAGATCAAGCTGTGGCTGTGCGGGCAGCCCGATCCCGGTAACCCGGGTTCCTGGACGCAACAACAGATTGATGCCTGGGTGGCTGATAACCCGCAGGTGATTTTCAAGGGGCATTGCCAGATGGCCGATATCTGGCAGCAGGCGCATGTGGCGCTGCAGCCCTCTTACGGTGGTGAAGGGATCCCCAAATCATTACTGGAAGCTGCGGCCTGTGGTCGCCCGATTATTGCGACCGATGTGCCCGGTTGCCGCGATATGGTGGTCGAGGGGCAAAACGGATTCCTTGTGCCGCCGCATGATGCGGCCTTGCTGGCGGAGCGCATTGTTTTATTGGCACAGGATCATGATTTATGCCAGCGCATGGGCCACGCCAGTCGAGTGCTGGTCGAGGGGGAACTCTCTGCCGAAGCGGTGAGCCGTAAGGCGCAGGCGCTGTATCAATCGTTGCTGTGAGGCCCCTGTCAACGGGTCAGGACAGGACGTTGCCCCCCAGCCAATGCATGATATCCAGGGAATGGGTATTGACGATATAGCTGATGAAGGTGATGAATCCAGCCAGCTCCAGAGGTACCCGCAAGATGCTTGAAGCCATAAAAGCCGTAAAAAGGTAAGAATACAGCATCAGCACGCAGGTAAACGGATACAGTTCTTCCCAAGTGAAGCTGCCGTTCAGGCTTAACCAGATGCAAGGTATAATCAGCAGGGTCGCTGGCAGGCTTAGCCAGTTATTGGCGATGACAAACTGGAAGAAATATTCGCGACGATTGATTTCACCCACGATCCACCAGACAGCAGCCAGAAACGCAATATTGATCACGGCCATGCGCAAGGCAAACATCAACGCTAGTGTGTTGCGTGACAGTTCAGAAAGCTCCGGGGCCGGATAGAGCATAATCACCAGCAGAATTGGCGGCGACAGCAAAATTGGAATAATAAACGAGCGTACAGCCTCGTCATAGCTCGAGCCAAAACGGTTGCGACCTTGCCGCATCAGCAGGCTAAATTCAAGGCAACCCAGAAGACTTCTTTTGATTTCGCCCTTGAGAAACATCACACCACCTTTCGCCGGATATTGTTTTATTCTAACGGCTAAACCGTTAATGTTACTTAACAGAACATCATAGGTGGTGTGGATAAAGCAAGTTTTGCCGTGCAGGAAGATTGACGGTGCCGGGTCAGTTTACCTAGCCTGTTGAAAGATATATAGAATCTAGGGGCAAGGGGTACTGCCATGGCAGGCAGAAATCTTAAGGTTATGAGCATGCTATCTCTGACGGCCTTGTGGCTGTCCGGGTGCGGCTGGGTGCAGCAAGATCCCTATCAATCCTCCTATACAGGGGGGCAAGCCGCCCATGAACAGGCGTTGGCTCCACCGAAAGCCCGGGTCATGCAGACGGCTGATGCCACATGGCTGGTTACGGATCAAACGGCCAAGCCTGTGCCAACAGCAGCAGAACTGGCGGAGCTCAAGCAGGCGAATACCCGTATTGCCGAACTGGAAGACGAAATAGCGGCTTTGCGCAATGACATGACCATGATGATGCCGGCCTTGACCCGGCTTGCGGGCGGGCAGGGGTCTATGAGTGTGGAAGCTGAACCGCTCCAGACTGCTGGCGTGGCCGGTAACCTCAACCAGATTATGCCTGCTGCTGGTGGCAGTGTGGCCGCCGGTGAAATGGAACGCATTCATCAGGCCTACAGAGATACGAGTGCCTATGATCAGGATCCTGAGGCGGCGGCTGATCATGATGCCGCGTTGACTGCGGCACCTACCCCACCAGTACCTACCCCAGTACCAACACCGCCTCTTGCCCGGGCGGTTGTTCCGCCCGCTGTGGCTCCAGCTTATCAGCCTCCGCCTGCGGCAACGCCTGTAACACCTCCGGCCCCGGTCAAGGCCTCCTATACCCCGCCGGTACTGGATGTTACTGCGATTCAAAACGTGCGTTTTGGTCAGCATGATAACGGTAAATCAAGGCTGGTGATTGATGTTTCAGCCGCACGTGATTTTCGTTATGATATTGATAACAACGAACGCATTCTGGTGTTGGAAATTCCCGGCACGGTCTGGAATGCCGGCCCGGTGACCAAAAATATTCTCGATCATCCATTGGTGCAGGCGATGACGGCCTCCCCGGACGGGCAGGGCGGTACCCGGGTTGTCTTTCAATTGCTGAATTCGGCGCAGGTTCTCTGGTCGCAGGCGATCCCCCCTTCCGGCAGCCAAGGCCACCGGATCGTGATTGATGTTGCATCTAATTGATTTTTAAAGAAAATCTATGACTTAAACTGGCCATGATTATGGCGTATTCTGCTTGCGAAGGATTACTCCTCCTGCATCGTATTAATTGTAGGTTGGGTCAATAGCTGGATACCACGAAAGGAATAGATCATGTTTTCTCATCTTGTTTTACCGATGGCCGCTGCGCTGCTTTTAAGCACAGGAATAGCGTTTGCCGAAGATAACGCCGAGTCTTCACCGCCTGCGGCAACCAAGGAGGCCGACAAGCATTACAGTCCACAAGAGGAAATTGATACCGATGGCGATGGTCAGGTCTCAGGGGCTGAGTCCGAGGCGTTCTCGCGTGAGCAATTTTCCAAAATTGATGCAGATAAAGATGGCAAGCTTAGTCAGGGTGAGCTTGAGTCCTTCCATAAGGATCGTAAGGAAAACCGGGCTGAGGGTAAAGGCAAAGACAAAGCGCAAACTAAGGGTGATCAGATTCCTGCAGAGATGAAGGAAAAAATGAAAGCCCGGATGGAAGAGGAGCGCAAAGCCCGTGGGCCGATGATGGATACCGATGGTGATGGTGTCGTCAGTGAAGATGAATTCGTTGCTCATGGCCAGCAACGGCAAAACCGGATGGATGTTAACGGTGATGGCAATGTCACCAAAGAGGAAGTCATGGAAATGCGTCAAAAAAGACGCGCCGAACATGAGCAAAGACGTCAGGATTTGCGGGACAAGGCTGGCGAAGGCCGTGAACGTCGTGGAGCCCCTGCTGAGACACCGGCAGAATAAAAAGGTCGATATATAGCAGGACATCTTTCATGGATGATACGGACGAAGGCCTGATGAGACGCATACAAAAGGGCGATCATCAGGCCTTTTCCTTACTGGTCAGGCGGCATAGTGCGCGTTTTTATGGACTAAGCTGGCGCTTGCTCGGGAATGAGGCTGAGGCTGAAGATGTGGTGCAGGATGCCTTTGTCAAATTATGGGCGCAGCCTGATTTATTTAAGGTCGATGCCGGAGCCCGCTTCACGACCTGGTTTTATCGCGTGGTCAGCAATATGGCGACTGACCGTCTGCGGGGACGCAAACGCTGGGCCGCGCCCGAGAGTATGGATATGCTGCCGGATCAGGCCAAACGGTCAGATCAGGTGCTGGAGGAGACTGAAATTCAAGAGATGCTCGAGCAAGCGATCCGTAATTTGCCTGAGCGACAGAGGTTGGCCTTGACCTTGTGTTTTTATGAGGGTTTAAGCATCCGCGAAGCCAGTGTGGTTATGGATGCCGGTGAGAAAGCCATTGAGTCATTATTAATGAGGGCCAAAGCGGGACTCCGCACAGAACTGGCCAAGGGCGGCCTGATTGGCCCACGGGAGGAACGTCATGAGCGAACAGCTTGATAAAGGACAGCTTGATATCGATGATCTTTTGGCCAGACGGGCCGAGGTGATGATGAAACCCGATCTCACTGAACGGATTATTCATGCGGCGATGCGTACCCCGCAATCCACCTCGGGGCATGGGGCTTTTAGTGCTGTGGTCGCTGAATTGCTCTCCTGCTTCATACTGCCGCGTCCGGCCTTGTCGTTGGCAGTGTGTTTGCTGATCGGGGTAACGGGGGGGTGGTTGACGAATATATCTCCTTCGCCATCCTATGAATCTGATGACGTATTTGATTTGGTAGTGATCAATGAAGAGGGGTGGCTATGAACCGGAACCTTAAAATCGTGTTTACGCTCTCGTTGCTGCTGAATGTTATGCTGCTGGGGGCTGTGGCCAGCTGGGGTTATCGTTATCTGGCGGATCGTCCGGTGGCGATGGAACCGTTGAAGCCTGAACTGAGTCATGATATCGCCCGCCACATGGTTAAGGCCCGGCGTGAACACGAAAATTTGCATCAGGATTTAAAAGCCGCGCGGCAGGCTATGAATAAAGTGATGGCGGCTCAGAATTTCAGTGAAGCCGATTTTGCAGAGGCGGCGCAGAAAATTGATCAGGCCCAGCAAGCCCTCTATAAGGCGCGAAGCGAGGCTATGTTGAATATGGCCAAGAACATGTCCACCGAAGACCGTCAGCACATGGCTCGCCAGATGGAGACCCGGGGGAAAGAGATCTCCGAGCGGCGCGGCAGTGGTGATAATGTTGACAGGTTGCGCGAGCGGCTTAAGGAAAGACGTCGCCAGCTCGAAAATAGCCCGCCCCCGGTGGAGTAATTTCGCAGGATAAATCCGCAGCGCGGTGGCGTCAGCTGAGCCCATGCCTATTTTAAAGAGGGAAGCTTTGTTTCTGCAGGCGGTTTTGTGCTGTTCTGCCAGCGTGCATATAATTCGGCATAGGTTTCACGGCTGAGATGCTGCGCGATGTCCTGCACTTCGGCGATGTAGCGGGGCATGCCCAGATGTTGGGAGTGGTTGTCAGGGTTCCACGCATTGCCATAGTAAAATAGCTTCTCTTGCGTCCCTTTTTGGATACAAAATACAGCTTCACGACCTGTAGCCATTAAAAAATCACTGGTTTCTGTTGAGAGCTCAAATTCTGCCGGATAGAGACCTGGATATTTTTGCGGGGATGATACTTTAAGCAATGCCTTGCCTGTCCCGGCATTCTGGTGTTCCAGGATCAGGCCTGAATCAAATTTTTCAAAGAGGGTTTGTATAGATTCTATCAGCGTATCGCGATAATGATCACGGTTGGCCTGCATCAATTCAGCCGCCGATGCTTGCAAAAAACGATCGCCGGGAACGAAGTGTTCTGCATAATTTGTAAACAGGCGTGATAGTTTATATCTGATCATGATTACCAGTTGGTGCGACCGGAACGCGCGCGGGCTTCTGATGTCACAGGCGCGTCGCCGGTTTCCTCAAGGCCATGGGTCAGGGCGACGCGGCGATCAAAGACGAAGCAGCTGCCGTGCCATTCGCTTTGCGCGGCGGGGATGTCTTCGAGATATTTCAGGATGCCACCTTTGAGGTGATAAACATTTTCAAAGCCGTGCGCCTTCATGAAGGAAGAGGCCTTTTCGCAACGAATGCCGCCGGTGCAATACATCGCGATTTTTTTATGCTTGGCCGGATCAAGATGCTCTTTGACGAATTGCGGGAACTCGCTGAAAATGGTGGTCATCGGGTCAATCGCCCCTGTGAACTGGCCCATCTTCACTTCAAAATGATTGCGGGTGTCGATCAGTACCACCTCAGGGTCGCGGATCAAATCGTTCCATTCCTGTGCCGATACATAGGTGCCGACCTGCCGGGTCGGGTCGGCCTCGGGGGCTTTCAGCGTGACGATTTCCTTTTTGAAATGGACTTTCATGCGCTCGAACGGTTTGTCGCTCGCGGTTGAATATTTGACTTCGCCCTGCCTCACGCCGAAGTTTTGATCGAGGAAATTCATGATGGCGGTCATGGCGTCTTCAGAGGGCGAGCCGATGGTGCCGTTGATGCCCTCATGCGCCAGCAGAATGGTGCCGCAGATGCCGTTCTCAAGGCAAAACTGCTTCACCACCGGACGCAGGGTTTCGGCGTTCGGGATGCTGACAAAACGGTAAAGGGCACAGACGTTCCAGATCATGAATGCTGTTTTAGCGATCCTCGTGCATTTTGGCAATCATTTCACCCAGTGTCCGGAATTCGTTCTCGCGGGGGTGGCCGTGCCGCCAGACGAGGCCAATCTGGCGGCTGGGCTGGGGATTGGCAAAGCGCTGGATCATCACTCCCGGCGGCAGGGTTTGATGGCTGACCGCCATGGCCGGGAGCAAGGTCGCGCCGTAACCATGCTGTACCATCTGGATCAGGGTCGCGAGGCTGGTCGCACCAAACGTGCGTTGCTGGCCGGTTTGCAGGCGACAGGCGGCCAGAGCGTGGTCGCGCAGGCAATGGCCATCCTCAAGCAGCATGACATTATGTCGCGATAAATCGCTAAGGCTGGCCAGATCCTCGCGTAGCGGTTTGTTGCCGGGCATCGCAATCATAAACGGCTCCGACCACAGTTTCATCTGGGTGTTGCCGGGTGTGTCATAGGGAAAGGCCATCAACACCATGTCAAGTAAATGCTGATTTAATGCGGATAAAAGCTGCGCCGTTACATCTTCTTTTAACTGAAGCTCAAGCGCTGGAAATTGGGTCTGCAGCGCGGGCAACAGCGCAGGCAGCAGATAAGGGGCAATGGTCGGGATCACCCCGATCCGCAGCGTGCCGGTAAAGGGCGCCCTTTTCATTTGGGCCAGTTGTACGAAATCTTCGGCTCGCAGAACAATATCCCGGGCAGGTAACACCAGCTCCTGCCCCAGCGCGGTCAGGGCTACGGTACGCTTGGTCCGGGTGAATAAGGGCGCGCCGAGCAGGGTCTCCAGCGTGTGCAGGCCTTCGCTTAAAGTCGGCTGGGTGACGCAGCAGCGGGCGGCAGCCTTGCCAAAGGACAGGGTTTCGGCCACCGCGATGAAATATGTCAACTGACGCAGGGTCGGGATTTCAGCCATGGAAATTTCCTATTAGTGCCCATGTTTATTAATAGGAAAATCCTATTTAAATCAAGAAAATTCCGATTGGATTTTTGCGGTGCGAAAGCGCATGTTATGCCTGAATTTTCCCCCACTGCAACTGCTAGGAGTCCACTATGCTCGGTATCGGCGACAAACTGCCTGAATTTTCCATCACAGGCGTCAAACCCAAATTCATGAAGCACGAAGAAAACGGTCAGTCCGCATTCGAAACCCTGACTCAGGAGAGTTTTGAAGGGAAGTGGAAGGTTCTGTTTTTCTGGCCGAAGGATTTCACTTTTGTCTGCCCGACGGAAATTGTCGAGTATTCTAAACTCAAAGGCGATCTTGAAGACCGCGATGCGGTGATTCTGGGCGGCAGCACCGACAACGAGTTCTGCAAGCTGGCCTGGCGCCGCGAGCACAAGGATTTGCACAATCTTGATATGTGGATGTTCGCCGATACCAACGGTTCGCTGGTGGATGGTCTGGGTGTGCGTGACTACGAAGCCGGTGTCGCGCTGCGCGCAACTGTGATTGTCGATCCGCACAATGTGATCCAGCATATCTCGGTGAATAACCTCAACGTGGGCCGCAACCCCAAGGAAGCCCTGCGCATTCTGGACGCTTTGCAAACCGATGAACTGTGCCCATGCAACCGTCCGATCGGTGGCGATGTTATCGACCTGCAAAAAGCGGCGGCCTAAGGTGTGATCATGAGTATTGAAACCTTAAAAAACCAGCTGCCTGAGTATGCCAAGGATATCAAGCTGAACCTGTCGACACTGGCCGGAGAAGAACTTCTCACTGACCAGCAGAAATGGGGAAGCTTTTTATCCTGTGCGCTCGCGGGCGGTAATGAAACGGTGATTCAGGCGGTCCATGCCGAAGTCGCCACCCGTCTCAGTGCCGAAGCCTTGAATGCCGCCAAGGCGGCAGCGGCGATTATGGCGATGAACAATGTCTATTACAAGTTCACCGGCATGATTGAAAACCCGGAATACCGCACCATGTCAGCCAAGCTGCGCATGAATGTGATCGCCAATCCCGGCGTCGACAAAGTCGATTTCGAATTGTGGTCGCTCGCGGTTTCGGCGCTCAATGGCTGCCAGTTCTGCGTCAATGCCCATGAACCGATCCTGCTCAAGGGCGGTCTGAGCAAAGAGCAAGTGCAGGCGGCGGTGCGGATTGCGGCGGTGGTACAGGCGACATCTTCCGTGCTGACAGGAGAAGCCGCCTTGCAAGGTACCCGTCCGGCGATGGCCAACGCCGCCTGATTTTTCAAGAATGTTACCAATCGTTTTAGGAATCCCCCTGAATTTTCAGGGGGATTTTTATATGGAGAGGCAGGGGGCCCAGACTTGACGGCTTAAAAATTTTTTCTAAATAAAATTTGAGGCCACGCCTTTGCGGCGGCGGTTTTTTAAGAAAAATGATTGATGTTGTTTTCAGGTCTTGGGAAAGGAGAATGGCGATGAGAACGACGAGTAATGCAGAACGGACAGAGGATATTGCTACGGTCGGGGATATTGCGGCTTCACGGAAATGCCTGCTGTTCTACCCTGAAGAATATATCAAAATCATTTTGCGCAGCATGCAAAATAGCCGGGTTGGCTGTGCGGGCGTGATAGATGATCAAGGGGCGCTGATCGGGATGTTGACCGAGCGTGAGATATTAAGGCGTATTTTTTCCTTGTTATCAGACAAGACGATCGCTCAGGCCAATATCGGAAAATATATTGATGATCTGCGCGTGATGGATTTGATGATCTCGCATCCTGAAACGCTGGATAGCGATACCGATATTGAAAAGGCCCTGCAATCAATGACGGATATGGGGTTTCGCTATATGCCGGTCGTCAGCCGCTTTAACCGCAAAGTGGCGCTGGGCTTTGTCGATGAACGCGAGGTAGCCTTGCACGTGGCCCACCGTATGGAGCGCTTGCGGCGCGAGGCGGCGGAGAAGGAAACATTCTACCAGCAATTATGGCGCGAACCTTATGGTGCCGCCCCCGTTCAGGACTATACCTGATCAAACAAAGCCCCCTCCCCGTGTGACCGGGAGGGGGCTTTGATTGTTTTTTTCAGTTATTCTTCTGAATGAGGCGAAGAATGCCCGCTTCGCGCCACGAGGAGATCCTTCGGGCTACGCCCTCAGGGTGACAAGGATTTTGAATTACCAGACACACTCAAGGAGAAGCGTAATACCAATTTATTCTGACCTCATTGATTATTGAATTTCATTCTTGTTTACTTTTAAAAATATTTTTTCGGGATTACCGGGTGGTTTTTGAGAGATATCTTTAGGCCAACCTCCTGCAATCACACCCTCTGCAGTAATGCCAAGGTCTATAGTTTCTCTATCAGTGCTGCGAACATATATCGATGCTTTTGCTGTATACTGCCTCTCTTTTATGTCAGTCACGTAAACTTCTATTGGTATTATAAGTGAGTCATTATAACTGCTTTTAGTTATTGCTAAGTGTGCAAGATTAATTTCATTCTCGAGCTCGCTAAGAGACATGTATTGGTTCGTGCCAACTGGTATTAAGCCGCTTTTTGAATGTTGCTTAGGCGGATTGTCATGAACCCTATGACCCCAGATAGTCACAGGGGCAGAGCCTTTATTGAAGATATAAAAAATTTTATCTGAGCCACTATATTCCATGGTGATAACAGGTGTTGCTGTGAGTTCATAAGTATCTCTCGATATTTTATTCTGCTGATAAGCCAATATAAATGTACACAAGATTGCTATTGCAGATATAACAACGGCAGAAATTGAAATTGCGTTAGCTTGTTTTGATAGCCGTATGGCCTCTGATTCACGCGCTGCTACTTGTTGATCTTTGTGTTCTTGTCTATTGCTAGCCTGTTCGCTTAACCAATGCTGCACCAGTAATATTTTCTTTTCGCCATAAACTCTTTTTGCCAAGCGTTCCCTGACCGCTTTCTCGCCTAATCGATCCAGTTCTATGTAAAAAGTATCATCGTCACTCATTTTTCAGCTCTAATAATTTTAATAGAATTTGATATTGAGAAAATACCATGAAAGCATTGCGTGCAAAGATGTTTTTCAATAAGCCAATGTGGTTGGAGTAAATCGAAGAGCTCTAAACCTCAGAGGATGTTTTTCAGGCGAGGCTCTTCAGGGTTATAATTATTTTTGAACCACGGGAGCATACAGATAAGAAAGAATAGCCCTATCCATTCGTGGTTTTTAGCCATGTGATGACTTCTTGCCTGTGCGGGCCCGACAAAAAAGTAAAACTGCAAAAGTTTTCCGTCATTCCCCGGATAAGCCGGGAAATGACGATGAAAGAAACTTTACGCCTTGAGCGTATTCACGGCCTGTTCGGGGTAATGCGCGTTGAAGCGTTCGTCGAGGGCGTCGTTGTTGGTCAGCAGGCGGTAGAACACCGGGCCGAGCAACTGGTCGATGGCCATTTCGATATCGAGATAGGCATGGAACAGACCTTCGTCCTTGCCTTGGCTTAAATGACGACGAAGGTTCTCAACACGTTCATTCATGAAGCTTTTATTGAGCAGAGCGAGCGCCTCAGGTTCGGCTTGCGCCTCGGCGATGATATTGGCGACGATCCGGCCATTCTGGCCGCGCAGCTGGCGAATCAGTTTTTCCAGTTGCACTTTAAGCGCGTCATCGGCGGTCGGGGTGGTCGGCAGGATGTTTTGCAGGCCGGGCTGGGCGAGGAAAGCTTCCATCACCAAAGCCGCTTTGTGCGGCCACCAGCGATAGATCGTTGTTTTGCCGACGCCGGCACGTTTGGCCACGGCTTCGATCGAGATATCGCGCAGGGGGGTATGCATCAGCATTTTGCGGGTGGCGTCGAGGATGGCCTCACGTGATTTGTCGGAACGCGGGCGCCCGGGGCGCTTTTCAGGATTATGGTTCTGGTTATTGGTCGGAACGACACTGATCAGAGCAGCTTCAGCAGCCATATTTCACACCTCAAAAAATCGATTTTAAATTTACGTATCGGCGTTGCAGGCGAGTTGTCCACAACGGAACGTGTCGTTTTAGCCCTGCCTTTCCAGAAGATCAAGAAAAAAGCATGACTTATCCCTCCCCGTTATATTACGAATCGCTTATCCTACATACCATTGTGCGTTCAGACGTGTCCGGTCTTGGCCGGGCATTCCTTAAAAGCCGTAAGGCGAGAAGAACCGGGGAGGTTCAAACAAATATGTCTGGGTGCAAACGCGGCATGGGGGCTCGTGTCATGTCTTTAGACGTGGCCGGGCTTTTTGTGTCTGATGAGCTCCGTCAAAAACAGGAGGCTGTCCGTCTGAACGCTGGCAGCCCGGTTTTTGCGTACAGCAAAAACTGACTCATTACGCGATCTGAAGCATCAGATAAAGATTATGCCGGGGTCATATGATCCCGGCATGATTTTTGTGTTGTATGCGTTTCCTTTTATGCGGCGTTCGCCATGCTTAGTATTGCGTTCTGACGAAGGAACGCGGGGCGGGATCAATCACACTCAGGCTGCCCTGACGCACCTCGATGATAGCGAGGCCGCGTTCAGCCATGCCGTCGGGGCGGAAGCGGAAGATACCATCAATCCCGGCAAAGCCGTTGGGGTTGGTGATCGAGCCCCGGTCATAGGCGGGCGCGCCATGATTGGCAAATCCTGTGCGGGCCAGTACCACCGCAAGGGAGGTCGCATCATAGGCCAGTGTTGAAAGGCGCGGTGCGGCCACGCCGTAGGAATCGTAATAGCGGCGTTCAAAAGCTTTGCGCAAGGCTGGATCAGAGGCCGCAAACCACGCCCCGTCCATGTTTTTCTGGGTGGCGAGGCTGGCATCATCCCACAGGCCCGTGCCCAGACGGCGCACTGTTCGGGGATCAAGCTCGTAGAACGAGAGCGAGTCTGCCAGTGACACGGCCTCACTGCCGCCCATCGGCATGAAGACGGCTTCAAACGGGGCCGGCACAGACGTCCCGGCCTTGATGGCGGCGCTGCGGACTTCATAGTTGGTAAAAGCGCTGATTTTCTCGGAGGCTTCGGCGCTGCCCGGCGAGACCCGCAAGATGCTGGCCGGGGCCAGACCGCTGCGTGAGGCGTGAACATTCCATGCCGAGACCACGACATTCCCGTATTCGCTTTCCGGGGCGATGATGCCGATGCGGTTCAGGCGCTGGGCGGCGACGTACTGAGCCAGCCGTTCGACTTGGGTAAAAGGCAGAAAGCCCATGACGAAAGTATTACCCTGCGCGAGCGTCCAGTCGGTTGAAAAGCTGATGACGTTGATATTGTGCTGCTGGGCTATGGGGGCCACGGCCCGGGCCTCGCCGGCAAAGATCGGCCCGAGGATCAGCTGTGCGCCATCGGCCAGCGCCAGTTGTGCGGCGGTACGGGCACCATCGGGTGTGCCTTTGGTATCTTGCGGCATCAATTCGATTTTGTCGTATTCCATATCGAACAGCGCCAGTTGCGCGGCCTGCAGCATGGCCTGACCGAGATCAGCATTCTTGCCGCTCAAGGGCACCAGCAGGGCGACCTTGACCGCAGGCTGGCTCTCATTCCCGGAGAGTGCCGGTGCGGCCGATGGGGTGCTGCCATAGCCATCGACCGGATAGGTTTCAACGGCTTCTGATTCATAAGCTGCCGGGGCAGGGGCGGTGACGCCTGTGTTGTTGCCTGTGCTGTTGTAGGCCTCCTGCGCGGCAGGGCTATCCTCGAGTTTGACCCCGTGCGGGGCGGCGATGATCTCCCGGGTCAGGGCCTCGCGGGTCAGCGGGCTGGGGCCCTCGCTGGCGTGGGTCGCAGCAGGCTGACTGCGATTCCAGGGGTTTTGCAAGGCTGTACTGCTGACGCAGGCGGCAAGGGAGGCCGTCAGAGAGACCAGCAAGAACAGGGACAATAGTCGGGCAAGGATTTTTTTCATCATGCCTTGTTAGTTAGCATAAGTAGCTTTATGCAGGAAGGATGAAAACGCTGTCTCCGGTTCCCTTGGCCCCCGGCCTCTATCTGGTTTCGACGCCGATTGGCAATCTGCGTGACATAACGCTGCGTGCCCTTGAGGTGCTGGCGGCGGTGGATGCCGTCGCCTGCGAGGACACCCGCATGACCGGTAAGTTGCTGGAGGCCCACGGGATCAAGGCGCCGAAATTGATTATCTATAATGACCACAGCGCCGATCGTGAACGCTCAGGAATTCTCAACATGCTGGCACAAGGGCAACGGGTGGCGTTGGTCAGTGACGCGGGCACGCCGCTGATTTCCGACCCCGGTTACAAACTGGTGCGCGATGCGCAGGATCTGGGCTTGAACGTGACGTCGCTGCCCGGGGCCAATGCCTTGCTGACGGCGCTGCAGCTCTCGGCCCAGCCGACCGATAAATTTTCCTTCCTCGGGTTTTTGCCGCCGAAGGAAAAGGCACGGCAGGATGTTTTGAAGGAATGGCGGGCGGTGCCGGGGACGCTGGTGACTTATGAAACCGGGCCACGGTTGATTGCGGCCTTGTCCGATATGGCCAAGGTTTTGGGCCCTGACCGCCCGGCGGCGGTTACACGCGAATTGACCAAGATGTACGAGGAAGTCAGGCGCGATACGCTGGCTAACCTTGTCATTCACTATGAGCAAGCCGGAGAACCTCGCGGCGAGATCGTCATTGTGATCGGCCCCGGTGAAAAACCCGCCGTCACGGAAGATGATATCAAGGCCCGCCTCAAGGACTTGCTGACTGATTTGTCGGTGCGTGATGCGGCGGCTCAAGTGGCCGATGAAATGGGGATCGCCAGAAAAGAGGCTTATGATTTGGCTCTGCGGGTAAAAGGTTAAATTACCATAATATTGCAAATGATCGGGAAATAGGGTAGGGTGCCGCCAGTTGTGAGAGCCGGACAAGCCGGAGCAGGCCTTATGAACCAGACCGAGCGGACTATTCAACAGATTTTTGAGAGAGGGGCGCAGGCCCTCGAGGCCATGTTTCGACCGGGCCGGGCGCTGCATCTTGGGATCGACTGGCAAAAACTGTATTGTGATCCGGGCTTTGCGGCGAGCCAGTGCGGCGATCTCAAGCGGACACAAAAAATTCTGACCACGCTCGCGCGTATGGATCAGACCGTTGCAGAACTGCGCCCGCTACTGCCGACATGCTGGATATATCACGATGTGCCTCTGCACCAGAGCTTGCTGCTGGATGAACGTATCCTTGACGGTTTGGGCGTAGAGCAAGCCCGGCGCAAGCTCGATGAATTGCGGGCCGAAGCCCATCACATTTGTGCCACTGTCCGGCCCGGTGACCGCTGCTTTCCCAAGCCCGGCTATGATGCCTATCAAAGTCGTGAGTTACAGGACTATCTCGCGCAATCAGGCATGACAGTTCACCTGATCAGCGGACTGGTGCGTAACGATTGTGTCCGCAAAAGCGAGAAGGGCGGAGCGGCCCGTGGCTATCAGATGTTTGTGATCGAGGATTTAACGGTGAATGATTATGAATACACCGATGAGTTCTATCTCGGGCTTTATATCGAAGCCAATCGTCGCGGTACCCATTGCGTGCGTGCGGACGACGTCAAACGTATTATCAATAAAGCACAGGGATTGTCAGTCTGATCATGATCATGAATAAATCACCGCAAGCGCGCATGAGGGACAAGATCAACGAAATTTTCGCGCAGGGTGAAGTATCCCTGTGTGACACCCTGGCTGCCGGAAAAATCATCACGCATATTGGCATAGACTGGCAGCGGCTTTATTGTGATCCTGATTTTGAAGCGAGTCCGCACCGCAAGCTCAATAGTCCGGGAGTGCAGCAGGCGCTGGTGCAGATGCGGGCAACAATTGATGATTTACGCAGGCTGATGCCGACCATATGGGTGGTCCACGATATCAAAATTCAGAATGATTTTCTGGACCCTGATCATGAGGTATTCAATCTAGAGGGCAGGGAGCGGCAAAGGAAGATGGCTCTCTTGCGGATACAATCTCAGGATATGTGCCTCCCCACCTTGCAGGGAGAGCCAATTCTTAAAAAGCCTGAATACTGCGCCTTTGCAAAAACGCCTTTGCATGAGTTCTTGCAGGCGTGCAAAGTCGATGCTGTTTTGCTCTCCGGCGTCCTGAGGTCCGTCTGTGTCAAAGAAACCGCTCTGACGTCTGTTTCAATGGGCTATGATACCTACATTGCAGAAAATTTAACGGCTGATCAAACCCTGCAACATTTTCCGTCCTACGCGAAGAGCGTCATCGAACGTGCCGAACAGGGCATCAAGATGGTCAGGTCTGAGAATATTCAAAAGATCCTGACGGGAGCGCCGCTGTGAAAAAGGGATCGGCCAATACTTACCGGACAGGGCTGCTGTCTGAATCGTGGGCGGCGTTGTTTTTGCGCTTGAAGGGCTACCGGATTCTGGCGCGGCGCTATAAAACCCCTGTCGGGGAAATCGATATCATCGCCCGTCGGGGCCGCCTGATTGCCTTTATCGAGGTCAAGCGCCGGGCCACAGTGGCTGAGGCACTGTCGTGTCTGACGCCTTCGATGCAGGGGCGGATTATCAATGCCGCCCGCCATTTTCTCGCCGTATATCCGGATTACGGTGATTATGACATGCGGTTTGACCTGATGGCGCTGGGGCGGGGATTTGCTGTCCGCCATCTGGACAATGCCTGGCAGACGCATACATAATAGGGTCTCTGTTCGCTCTTGTTTGCCGTCCTATCGTTTTCTGTTCCTCCCTTATGGTTATTCGGTTGGTCTCATCATGAATATCAAAAAAGTTTTCCTTCTCGTGTCCCTGATCGTGACGGCAGCGCAGCTTTCCGCCTGTGGAGCGGTGGGTCTTGCGGCCGGGGCGGGGGCGGCGGTGGGCATTGCCTCGCAGCAGGAAGGCGGGGTGAGTTCGGCGGCTACGGATGTGCGGATCAAGGCGATGATCGCCGATAAATGGTTCAAGTATAAGGTCGATACCTTCTCCAAACTCAGCACCACGGTTAATCAAGGCCGGGTGTTGATCACGGGCGTGGTGCAAAACCCGGATGACCGCGTTGAGGCGGTGCGTCTCGCCTGGCAGGTTGAGGGCGTCAAGCAGGTGATCAATGAAATCCGTGTGGCCGATAGCGAAGGCGTTCCCGGTTTTGTCCGTGATACCTGGATCACCACCCGTCTGCGCACGGCACTGACCTTTGACAAGGAGGTCGGGGCGATCAATTACACCATCGATACCGTGCAGGGGACCGTCTATCTGATGGGGGTTGCGCGCAATCAGGCCGAACTCGACAAGGTCATCGAGATTGCCCGCGGTATTCCCAATGTTAAGCAGGTCATCAGTTATGTGAAGCCGCTGGGTGAGGCCGTGCAAGGTCAGGAAGGCCAGCCATGGCTGCAGCCCTAGAGCCAATCTTTGTCCGCCTGCGCGAAATTGGCAGTGGCACGGATGCTGAGATTGATCTGGGCAAAACCGCCTTGCTGCTCTCGGAACTGGCGCATCCCGGGATTGTCTCCGAGCGTTACCTAGCGCATATCCGCAAGCTGGGCGAAGATGTGGGACATCGTTATCACAGTTTGCTGACGGCAGGGGCCGAAGATAGTGCCGATACAAGACTGGCCGCGCTCAAACACACACTGGCAGATCAATACGGCTATCACGGTGACGAGGTTCAATATGATGATATCCGCAATGCCGACCTGATTGATGTGATTGAACGACGCATGGGCATGCCGATTACGTTGTCGATTCTCTATATTCTGGCGGCGCAGGCGCAAGGTTGGGATGTGGCGGGCCTGAATGTCCCCGGTCATTTTGTTGTCCGGTTGGAAAAAGACGGCCAACGCCTGATTTTCGATCCTTTTCATTGTTGCGCAGTGCTCAATGCCCCTGATCTGCGCCAGTTGATTAAAAAGACGATGGGCGAGCATGCCGAGCTTTCCGCCAGCTATTTTGAGCCAGTGGGGCCGCGCCAGATATTGATCCGCTTGCAAAACAACATCAAAATCCGCCTGATCGAGGGTGAGGATTACGAGCGGGCGTTGCAGGTGGTGGAATCGATGCGGGCGCTTGATCCGCATGAATACCGGTTACTGCTGGATGCAGGTGTCCTTTGCGCCCGCACTGGCCGGGCGCAGGCGGCGATGGTCGCGCTTGAGGATTATATCAAACAGGCCCCCGACCAGCGCGATCGTCAGGAAGCGGCGATTTTGCTCCAGCATATACGCAGTACACTGCAGTAACGGGTGATCTGGTTTCGTGCCCCAAAATGACCTTATTTTTGTCTTGGCACCGCCTTGCCCGGTTCGCAGAATATCCGCAGATTCTGGTGGGCAGAGGCTGAAAAAAGACTTGACGCCTCTTGTTTAACAAGGCCTGCCGGATTAGAACTAGGTAACTAAAGGATTCGGGTGTTCAAAGCGCCATAGCCGGTGCCCTCCCCCGTCGTGATTGTTTAAAATTAAGGATTCAAGGAGAATACCCCATGTTGTTCATACGCGGTTTGCTGATGATGGCCGTTGTTGTTTCTCTCAGTGCTTGCGAGTCAACAAAAGACAAAAGTGAAGATGGCGTTCAGGTCACTGATGGCATGTCAGCCGGGCCGCTTGATGGCACCGAAACTTATGGTGCTGCCGGTGCTGACGGGGTTGTTCCCGGCACCCAGCAGGATCTGGTGGTGAACGTGGGTGACCGCGTCTTCTTCGGTTATGACCGTTACGATGTGGCTCCGGAAGGCCAGCGCGTTCTCGAAATGCAGGCTGAATGGCTGAAGCGTTACCCGAACAACAACGTGACGATTAAAGGTCACGCCGATGAACGCGGCACACGCGAATACAACCTGGCTCTGGGCGAACGTCGTGCCAGCGCTATTAAAAACTATCTGATTGCTCTGGGCGTACCGGCAACCCGTATCAACACCATCAGCTACGGCAAAGAGCAGCCCGCAGTTATGGGTTCAAATGAAGATGCCTGGGCACAAAATCGCCGTGGTGTAACCGAAGTTGACTAAGACGGATTTGAACATGAAATACGGTTCGGCATTCAAGGCACGGAAGTTTTACCTTCCGTGCCTTGCGGCTTTTCTCGGAATGGGGCTTTTCTGTGTCACGCCGGTGGCGCTGGCGCAATCCGGTGATACCCAGTCGCGGCTGAACCGGCTCGAGAACGAGATTGAAACCTTAAGCCGGGCGTTGTTCAAAGGCGAGGAGCCGCCTGCGGGTGCGTTTTCGTCCCCTACCGCTGATGCCGCGCGTGCGGCGTCTGAGGTTCGTATCAACCAATTGGAAACCGAATTACGCGCCCTGACCGGACAGGTCGAGCAGCAGGCTTATGAACTGCGTTTGCTCAAAGAAGAGTTTGAAGCTTTTAAAACGGCCCCGGCCAATAACGGCCTGACCCAGATGGGGCGGCCGATGGGTGAGAATCCTCTCAGCACCAGCCTTTATGGCGATACGCCAGTGGCGAGCCCGGCGATGGCCAACCCGGTTATGACCGGGGGTGAACCCGGGATCGGTGGCCCGCGTTTCGAACAAATGACGCCGCCACAGCCGCAAGCTCAGACCGCCCCTTACACAACGCAAGCGGGCCAGCTTGGGACTTTGTCGAAGACCGCAGAGGGAGTTTTTACGCCACCGGCGACCAATGACCCGACAGCGGTTTATGAATCAGCTTTTTCACTGGTGCGTGACGGGTCTTATGGTCAGGCGGAATTGGCTCTGACTAATTTCCTAACCCGCTTCCCCGACCATACGCTGGCCCCAAATGCGCGCTACTGGCTGGGGGAAACCTATTACGTGCGCAAGGATTACCAGCAGGCGACCCGTGTTTTCGCCGAGGCCTATCAGCAAGCGCCCAAAGGCCCCAAGGGCCCTGATAATTTGCTGAAACTTGGGCTGTCTCTGGCTGGGCTGGGCAAGACTCAGGATGCCTGTGTTGCCCTCAAGCAGCTCACGCTTGAATATGGCGGCACGGCTAATCCGGTTATCGACCGGGCCGGCCGCGAAATGGCGACGATTGGCTGCCCCTAGACCGGACGACCCTCAAATTTATCTTGATTATGAAAATTTGATTTCCGCCCGGTTTTGTGGTACATTCTACCGCAATCATGTAAGTCAAAGAGAGACCTTGCTGTTAAAACGGGTCTCCGGGGTGTAGAAAAAATGGCGGGTAACGATCTCATAGCCAACCGTGGCCAGCAGGTACCGGAATACAGCGAGTATCTGAGTTATGGCGCCAATCAGGTTAGCATTTTCTTCAACTGGGCCGCAGATGCGGCAGGGCAGTTTGTTCAGTTTGTTTCGCCAACCGCGGCTGCCGGGTGGGCTGCTTTTGGTACGGCGGCAATGACCTATGCGCTGATGCGCGTACGCACGCCCTCGGGGGCCAGCCGTAACGAGGCTCTGACCAGCAAAATATTTAACAGCCGTCACGGCACCTATACCCATAGCTTGCTGAGTGGCTTGACCCTCGCGGCTACAGTGTTTGCGACCTCCATGACCGCCTATAACTATGTTGGTTATGAAATGCAGGGTAATGTGGCCCCGGGCAGTTATAGCGGACAGCAGATTACGGTCGAGCGGGCAAAGGCGGGGGGCAATCCGGCGGCGATTCTTGAAACACCTCGCCAGAAAACCGCGAGCCAGTCATCGGGATCAATCAAAAAACGCGAACTGGTTGACCCGTTTGCTGATTATCCGGTGCAACCTGTGTCCCCGGCCGATAAACGCACGGTCAAAGGCGATCCCTTTAAAAATCAACCGTAATTAACCTGTCTATTTGTAAGACTGAGGCAATCCGCGCTATATAAGCGTTATGGATCCTTTTGTGCTGTTAGACCCTCTCCCGGCGGAAGAGCCGGCGTTACCGCTGGCGGCAACGGAGTTTGAACAATTAGCGGTGATGCGCGGTCTGGAAACCGCTACAGCGCTGGCGGTGGCGCTATCGGGCGGTGCTGATAGTCTGGCGCTCTGCGCTTTGCTGGCTGACTGGTGCGCGGTCCGCCATATCCCTTTGCATGCGATCGTCGTTGATCATGCCCTGCGCCCAGAATCCGCAGAAGAAGCACAGAGCGTGGCCGAGATTGTCCGCACCCGGTTCCCCGGTGTTGTCCCTGTCATTCTGCGGCGTGATCCCGAGACGATTTCTTCAACCAGGTTGCAGGAAGCCGCCCGTCATGACCGCTATCAACTGATGGGGGATTATTGTGAGCGTCATCACATCCGCCATTTGTGTCTGGCCCATCACCAGAATGATCAGGCCGAGACGTTTTTGTTCCGGCTGGCCAAGGGCAGCGGTATTGACGGGCTGGCGGGGATGAGACCAGTAGTGAGGGCGCCGGGGCGCGATCTGGTGTATCTGCGCCCGTGTTTGGATCTGCCCAAAGAACGGCTGGTGGCGACATGTCGGGCGCGGGGCCTTGTTTTTGTCAATGATCCCTCGAATGAGAGTGACCGGTTTGCCCGGGTACGTATTCGCCAGTGGCTGGCGGGACTGGCCGATGAAGGGCTGACGATCAGGCGATTGTCGGTGACAGCACAGCGCCTGGAGCGGGCGGTGTGCGCCCTTGATGCGATCACAACGCAAATCTGGCAGCAGGCGTGTGTGCTGGCGACAGAGGACGAGCTGGTTTTTGATCTCGCGGTTCTGGCGCATCAGCCTGAGGATATTCGTGTCCGTTTGTTGCTGCGGGCTTTACAGCAGCTGGGCGGGGTTGTCGGTTATCCGCCGCGCCTCGAACAGGTTGAAGCGCTGCAGCAGCTTATTTTTGATAAGACCGGGTTTACCAGAACCACGCTGCATCATTGCCTGATTGAAAAGTCAGAAGCCCGCCAAACGCTGCGCGTCTACCGGGAAAATTCATAATCAAAATTCATAATCCCCTTGTTTGCTTGGACAAATGGCTTAAATTCTCTATAAATAGAAAAGCTATATTTCCCTTACAGAAAAGGCAGTTTACAGCGTGAACAATTTCAGCCGCAATTTGATGTTCTGGATGGCCATTGGCATCCTGTTGATGTTCTTGTTCAACGTGTTTCAGGGCACGCAGGCGCAACGTCCCGGCACCGGCGAACTGATGGCTTATAGTGACTTCATGGCCGAGGCTGCAGGCGGACGCATTTCCGATATCACGATCAAGGGTCAGAATATCACCGGCCATTACACCGGCACCGGCAAAGAATTCGGGGTGATGATTCCCAATAGTGAAAACGTGGTCGAACGCCTGAAAGGCACGGGCGTCCGTATCACCGCCGAGCCACAAGACCCGGAAAAAATCAGCGCGCTCGGTTTGTTCCTCTCCTGGTTCCCGATGCTGCTGCTGATCGGTGTCTGGATTTTCTTTATGCGCCAGATGCAGTCCAAGGGAGGCGGCGGGGCCCTCGGTTTTGGCAAGTCGCGTGCGCGTATGCTGACCGAGGCCCATGGCCGCGTCACCTTTGACGATGTCGCCGGGATTGAAGAGGCCAAGGTGGAGCTGCAGGAAATCGTTGAATTTCTTAAAGATCCGCAAAAATTCCAGCGTTTGGGCGGTAAAATTCCCCGTGGGGCTTTGCTGGTGGGTTCACCCGGTACTGGTAAAACCCTGATCGCACGGGCGGTTGCGGGTGAAGCCAATGTACCGTTTTTCACCATCTCCGGCTCTGACTTCGTCGAGATGTTTGTCGGTGTCGGGGCATCCCGCGTTCGCGACATGTTCGAACAGGCCAAGAAAAACGCACCCTGTATTATTTTCATTGATGAAATCGATGCGGTGGGCCGTCACCGCGGGGCAGGTCTGGGCGGCGGGAATGATGAACGTGAACAAACCTTGAACCAGTTGCTGGTTGAGATGGACGGGTTCGAGGCCAATGAGGGCGTGATTATTCTGGCGGCGACCAACCGTCCGGATGTGCTCGATCCGGCCTTGCTGCGTCCGGGCCGCTTTGACCGCCAGATCGTGGTCCCGCTGCCTGACGTGAAGGGCCGTGAAAAAATCCTGCAAGTTCACATGAAAAAAGTGCCGTTGGCCAAAAATGTCGAGCCGTTGGTGATTGCTCGCGGAACTCCGGGATTTTCCGGGGCGGATCTGGCCAATCTGGTCAACGAAGCCGCCTTGCTGGCCGCCCGCCGCAACAAGCGTGTCGTCGGCATGGAAGATTTCGAAGAAGCCAAAGATAAAGTGATGATGGGCGCCGAGCGTAAATCCATGGTCATGTCCGACAACGAGAAAAAACTGACTGCCTATCACGAAGCCGGTCATGCTGTGGTGGCGGTGCACCTTGAGGAATCCGATCCGGTGCATAAGGCCACGATTATTCCGCGTGGCCGTGCGCTCGGCATGGTGATGCGTCTGCCCGAGGGTGACCGTGTGTCAATGACAAGGGCCAAGCTCAAGGCGGATCTCGCGGTAGCGATGGGGGGCCGTCTGGCCGAGGAGTTGATCTTCGGTTACGACAAGGTCACGACCGGGGCGTCGAGCGATATTTCGATGGCCACCAATATGGCGCGGCGCATGGTTACGGAGTGGGGGATGTCCGACAAGCTCGGGCCGCTGCGTTACACATCGGATCAGGAAGAAGTGTTCCTTGGCCACTCGGTTTCGCAAAGCAAGAACATGTCTGATGATACGGCCAAGATCGTGGATCAGGAAGTGCGGTTGATTGTCGAGGAGGGGTACAACAAGGCCAAGGAAATCCTCACGACCTATATTGATCAGTTGCACAGCTTGGCCAAGGCGTTGCTCGAATATGAAACCCTGACAGGCGATGAAATTCGCGGCCTGTTGCGTGGCGAGCCGATTATCCGGATTGATGATCAGCATGATGCCGATGACAGCAAGCCCAAATCTTCGGTGCCCAAGACCGGCGGTTTTGGCAGTGGCGAAGTACCGCAAGGGGCGTAAGTTTTTAGCATGCTTAGAATGACTCGCAGACAGCTCTTTCTAGAGGGCTGTCTGCTGTTCTTTTTGCGAGCCCCGTAGCGATGGCCTATAGCTTTGCCAACCCTCATGGCTTAAAATTATGTAAGGATTTGTGCATAAGGAAGAATACCCAATTCTGTAGGTAACAATATTATGCTTTTGACTTTAGCCGTTTCTAATTATCGTTCTTTGCTTGATTTAAAAATACCATTATTCGGGCTCAATGTTATCACTGGGCCAAACGGAAGTGGTAAATCCAACTTGTATAAAGCCTTGAGGTTATTGTCCGAGACTGCTCAGGGCGGGGTTGTAAATGCAATAGCTAACGAAGGCGGCCTCAACTCTACATTCTGGGCTGGTCCTGAAACGCTTTCTACCGATATGAAGAACAAGCGTGTAAAGGTGCAGGGGACAGTTAAAAGTAAACCACCACGATTAAAACTTGGATTTATTGGTGAGGATTTCGGATATTCCATTGAGCTTGGATTTCCTCAAAACTCAGGTTATGCCGCCCATAATGTACCATCTTCTTTTACACTAGATCCTGAAATCAAACGAGAATGTATATGGGCAGGAGAGTTTTACAAGCCTTCGTCAGTTTTGATCGACCGTAACGGTCCCGTAATTAAAAGCAGACAGGGGAGCAGTTGGAATGTAATTTTGAAAAATGCGGGAGGTTTTGAAAGTCTATTTAGTTGTGTTGCGGACCCAGCCTCTACACCAGAAGTATTTACCTTAAAGACAATCATAAATAGCTGGCGATTTTATGATCATTTTAGAACAGACTCATCATCGCCAGCTAGATTACCCCAACTTGGGACAAGAACTCCGGCTTTACATCATGATGGGAGAGATTTGGCTGCAGCGTTGCAGACAATCATAGAAATTGGTGATGTGGAG
>JAMPXY010000074.1 GCA_023700945.1 Alphaproteobacteria bacterium
ATCATGCCAATCAGGCCATTATTATTCTTGTTGTCAGGATCAAGCGCCCCGGTCAGCATCATCATCAGGTTGATGAGCAATTGGCCGATCAGGCTTTGATCTTTATAGTTAGCAGGGCTAGCAGGCTGCACCGGTTTGACAGCGGCGCGGCCAAAGGCATCGCGTGAACGCTGGCTCACTTTCAGGCCTTCGCCCGTACCCGAGGTCGCGGAAAAGGAAATACCTTCCTGACCGCGTTGGCCAAGAAGATCATAGGTACCTATATTTGTCGTAGGATTCTCAGTCACTTACACACCCTCTGAAAACCAGAATTATTATTTATATTTGTTTAATTACCCCAAGTGTACAGGAATTCGAGACGGCCTGTCAACAATTAAGGAAATATAATTTAATGAATAAAAACAAAGTGTTGATCTGATTTTATGCCTAGGGGGCCGGGGCGGCCACGGGGGCTGTTGCGGCCACTTTCTTCTCCGGGGCCTGTTCCGGGGCCGGGCTGTTGGCATTGGCCGGGGCTGTGCCCTGACTGGCGCTGGCAAAATCGCTGCTGACATCTTTTGATGAGGCAATCGCAGGCGGTGCTGCCGAGCCATTGGTGCGTGAGGTGTTGACAGGCTCTGTGGTTGTTGGGGCCTGTGCTTGAGCAGGGGCTTGAGCTTGCCGCTTATTCTCATATTCGGCTCTCACAGCAGCTGGCATAGCCGCTTCCATTTCCTCACGGCTCTTGAATTCTCCTGCTTCTAATTTCCTGTTGAACTCCTTTGCCTGTTCGTATTTCTGTTGTTCGATTTCCAACTGCTTTTGCGCTTTAGCGGCTTCTGCGGCGGAAAGTTTTCCTTCCCTGATGGCTTCCTCAAGCTTTGCGCCGCGCTCACCGATACGAACCTCAAGGGCACTAATATCGGAACGCAGATTATGTATCTGATCAAGAGGATAACCAACGCGCTCGGCTGTGGCTTTCAGATTGGCTTCTGTTTTTGCCTCTTTTTCTTTTTGTTCTTTTAAATAGTCTTCAGAAGCACCGCACTCTACGCCGCTCTTCGTCATGATCTCCTTGTAGTTATCATAGGTCGGTATGGCTTCTTCCGGAGTCTTTCCCACAGCTTTCAGGGATTTATTGATCTGGTCTGCTTGCTCCTGGCTGACTTTATTACCTTTGCTGTCGACATATTCTACGGCACCGTTTTCACCAGCGCGTCTGAAAACCAGATTTTCATCCGACGTAACTTTGCGTTCGCCTTCAACTTTTTCGTAACCGTTCTCACCGACACGGTATGTTACGTTTTGCCCGTTTTCCTTGACTGTCACGTATGTATTGGCGCCGTCAATCTGGATAGCCTTTTGCCGCACCTCATCTACGGTCGAACAGACGATGTCACGATTGACCTGAGCTTCTTCGGTGACGACGACCTGTTGATCGTGTTCCGTTTTGGCTTGGTCAAGCTCTTCAAGCTCTTCTTTGCGTGTTACATCCTTGTTTTGCTCTTCTTGAAGAATCCTAACTCTTTCGGCATCAGCCTCGGCTCTTTCGCGTGCTTCCTCATAAGTTTTCAGGGCGCTTTCGTAACTTGTCTTACAGTTTTGAAGGTATTGACGGGACGTTTCCAGCGCCATCCCATATTCCTGCGACTGCATGAATTGCTGTTGCATCATATATTGATAGTAAAAATCATTATTGGAGTCTGCCGCATCATACTGATGAATCAGTTCATCGGTGGTGTTGTGGTAGCGGCGCGCCCGGGCGGCTTCGCTGCCATCTTCGACCATACCGTACTGGAAGGCCTTGCTTGGGTTGTTGTCCATTTTCTTTGCTGTGCTGTCGGGAGCAGCGGCGCGATCTTTCATCAGCGCGCTGAGGGCTCCAGCAGCCAGAACCGGGGCAAAGGCCGGGGTGGATGATTTCATTGCCGGGTTCACGATAATCGGCTGAGCGGCTTGCGGCGGCTCAGGGGGACGCGCTTGTGTTATAGCCGGGGCGTCTTCTTTTGCACGAGGTGACCGGTCATCTTGCGCGGCCGGGATTGATTGAGCATCGGCAAGTGTTGCAGGTTTGGTTTTCAGTTCATCGCCGCGCAGCCCGAGGGCGGCGACACCATCTTTCAGACCGGGTTCTTTCAGGCCGGGGCGGGCGCTGCGCAGCAGTGTGTTTGACAGGTCACCCTGTGACCAGCCCGTGTCCTGCCACTTCTTCGGGATGAAAGCATTGAAGCTGCTTGTTTCTTGTTTAAAATCAGACACGTTTACTCATAACCCCTTTTTTCGCTCACAACGGCGTACCCCTATATTTTACTAAAAAAGTTAAAAAAGAGCAAAGTTATGGTAAATTACATACAATTTTAGATATATTTTATGGAATACCCCGGAAAACCGCCATTTCGGCAGTGCAACAGGGTTGAAGCCGTCCACCGGGCAGGGTATGAAAGTCCGGTTATTGCTGACAATCAAACGCAAGGTTCGACCGATGAACATTCACGAATATCAAGCCAAAACGCTTCTCAAGAAATACGGAGTGGCCGTCCCTGACGGGATTGCGGCGATGAGCGTGGATGACGCTGTCAAGGCTGCCGGGCAATTGCCGGGGCCGCTTTATGTGGTCAAGGCGCAGATCCATGCCGGGGGCAGGGGTGCAGGCAAATTCAAGAACAACCCGGCCGGCAAGGGCGGTGTGCGCCTGTGCAAGACAGCAGACGAAGTGAAGGCCGCCGCCGAAGCGATGCTTGGGCAGGTGCTGGTGACAAAACAGACTGGTCCTGAGGGCAAGGAAGTGCAGCGCCTTTACGTGACCGACGGCGTTGACATCAAAAAAGAATATTATTGTTCGGTGGTGCTGGACCGTGCGACATCGCGCGTGACTTTTATGGCCTCAACCGAGGGCGGTATGGATATCGAGGAAGTTGCAGAAAAGCACCCTGAGAAAATCATCAAGGTGGCGATTGATCCGGTCGCGGGTTTTCAACCCTATCATGCTCGCCAACTGGCGTTTGCTCTGGGCTTCGAAGGGGCGGCCAATAAATCAGCGATCAAGTTCTTTACCGCGCTGTATAAGGCTTTTGTTGAGCTGGACGCCTCGATCGTGGAGATCAACCCGCTGATTGTTACCGACAAGGATGAAGTGGTGGCGCTGGATGCCAAGATGAATTTCGATGACAATGCGCTGTTCCGTCAGACTGAAGTCGCGGCCATGCGTGACGAGAGCGAAGAGGACGAAAAAGAAACCATCGCCAAGAATTATGATCTTTCTTACGTGGCACTCGATGGTAATATCGGTTGCATGGTCAATGGTGCGGGTCTGGCGATGGCAACTATGGATATCATCAAACTCTATGGCGGCGAGCCTGCCAATTTCCTTGATGTCGGCGGTGGTGCCAACAAGGAGAAAGTGACCGCAGCTTTCAAAATCATTCTGGCCGACCCCAAGGTTAAAGGTGTGCTGGTCAATATTTTTGGCGGTATCATGAAGTGCGATATTATTGCCGAGGGAATTATTGCCGCGGCCAAGGAAGTCTCGTTAGCCGTGCCTCTGGTGGTGCGTCTGGAAGGCACCAATGTTGAACAGGGCAAGCAAATCCTCTCGCAATCCGGTCTGGCGATCATCCCGGCGGATAATCTTGCTGATGCGGCCAGAAAAGTGGTTGAGGCGACCCGTCAGGCGCTGGCAGCCTAGGGAGACCACCTGTTCTGCGGCGCAACAAAGTTGAAATTTGATTTTTATGGGCGCACCGCGATATGGTGGGTCCATAATTTTTTACAGGGCTAAAATAAAGAAGATAAAAACAAAGGTTTTACGAGTATGTCTGCGCCTATCTCTACAGCTTATGAACTTGATTTTGACGCTGACTTTAAAGCGCGTCAGGAGAATCTGGATCGTCTGGCCCAGATTACCACCGCCTATATGAATGGCAGTGACGTTAACTTCGCCGCGACCCATAAGCACATGCGCTTTTCGTGGAAGCGGGCATCAGCCCCGCTTGGGGATTTGCTGGAATCTTTATATGGATTTTTTAACGGAGCAGCCGAGGTCAGTGTCGCCGGAGGCGGGACGCATCCGTTTGATCGTGAGTCCGTTCACCTGTCGGTGGATTTGTTAGCGGTCAGTGAAACGATCTCCCGCGATGGTATGGGGAATGGCCTGAGTTTGCTCGGGCGTTATCTGGAAGATGCGGGATTTCAAGCATTGTGTGAGCAGCATCAGGTTGATGAAGTCTATACGCCGAGCAACGACCTCGCGGTGCAGGCGCATAAGGTCATGCACCATAACCATCCCCGGCCCTTATAAATAAAAACTCTGAAAAACTCTTACGGACTGCTCCGCGCCAGCCTTGTGCCGTTGGGAACGGGTGTGCTGAGCAGGGCCTGTGTATTGCCGACAATCCGCATTTTAGCTTCATAAAACTCTCCCACGGTGTAGGGTTTGCGCCGGTCACCGTTGCGGAAAAACAGACTCATATTGGTATGAGAACCGGCATAATTGCCGCGTTCTGCATAGATATAGGCAGGGTCACGGCGGCTGCGCGGGTCGTCATAGGCACGAATGATATCCTTGGCAACCGCCCAGCCTGTGAAGTGCGATGTGGCTGAGTCGGCAAAAGTCAGGGGACGGCCTATGTAAGGTTTCATCGCCATCAAATCGCGCTTGATGTGGGCGGCACAGAGGGGAATGGCCACTTTGGGATCAAAACGCAGATTGAGGACGTCACGTTGATGCCGTCCTGCCGTGTAAAAGGTTCTGTTGTTTTTGCCGGTCACGGTATAAATCGCATCGGCGTATTGACCAAAACCAAGACGGTCGCCATCGCGTGCCATCGCGCCCAGAAATGTTTGTTCAGTGAACTGGCAAATACCGCTGGCGTTGGTGTCGGAGCGGGCGCGCAGGACATCTTTTATATCTTTGTGCCCCAGACCACTTTCCTTACCAAACAATTCGATCATCAGGTCAGGATGCAGCCCTTCTGTAAAGGCAGCCGTTCTGATCAGGGTCCCAATTTCACCATGAACCACGGGGGCAGGGGTCTGGCGGCTCAATCTTTCGAAATCGCGCTGTGGATGCAGGGCCAGTTTGGGCGACTCCTCTGGCGGCGGGGCAACATAAGGTTTGCCCGTGCCCATGATCCGGTTATGCGGATCGGCTGCGGCGGGGGCGGTTTTGATGGCGAGCGTGTCCGCGTCTGGTGATGTGTCTGCTTGTGAGGGAGAGATCTGCGACAGCAGGGCAATCGCGGAGGATACCGTGACCAAACTACCTGCGGCCAAGGCCCATTTCGTCCGGGCTGAAAGCCGGTCAGTGAGACCGCTCAGACGATCAAAGCGATTTTTGATCCCGGTGACGGGGCCGGGATTAACAGCGCTAGCGATAGGGCTGTGCTGGGGTGCAAAACTGGCACTTTTGGGTTGTGGATCAAGCCGGCTAGCTGCGGGCTTTGCGTCCTTATCAGCTGGGCGCCCCGGTGAGCGCAGTTGCCAGGAGGGGCTGGCTGACCGGTTGTTTTGGGTATCGCCTTGATTATCCGCCATTTTTTACTTACTCACAGAGGCGGGTATACCCACCATCACACCACTTTATGAAAATAAATTTGTACTAATATAACAAAAACTGGCAAAAACTCAAGAAAAAAGCCTGCACTCAGGCTGGGGAGACATTGAACTTCGCGGTTGATTTGTCTGAGGGTCTTCCCTACAACAAGAGGCGCGCTTTTGCGCTGCAAACAGACCCTTTTCCGCCAGTTTTGGAGTAGTTATGGCCGTTCTCGTCAATAAAGATACCAAAGTGATTTGTCAGGGCTTTACCGGCTCTCAAGGCACGTTCCATTCAGAGCAGGCGATCGCTTATGGCACGAAAATGGTGGGTGGCGTCACCCCCGGCAAGGGTGGCACCAGCCATCTGGGTTTGCCGGTGTTCGATACGGTACGTGAGGCGCGCGAGAAAACCGGTGCCGATGCCACGGTGATTTATGTACCGCCGCCGTTTGCTGCTGACGCTATTCTTGAAGCGATTGACGCTGAGTTTCCGCTGGCGATTTGCATTACCGAAGGTATTCCGGTGCTGGATATGGTGAAGGTTAAGCGCGCTCTGCAAGGCTCGGCCACAAGGCTGATTGGCCCGAATTGTCCGGGTGTGATTACGCCCGGTGAATGCAAGATCGGGATCATGCCCGGTCATATCCACATGCGCGGCAAGATAGGGATTGTTTCCCGTTCGGGTACCTTGACCTATGAGGCTGTGCACCAGACCACGGCCAAAGGGCTGGGCCAGTCAACCTGTATCGGTATTGGCGGCGACCCGGTCAACGGCACCAACTTTATCGATTGTTTGCAGATGTTCCTTGAAGATCCGCAAACCGAAGGCATCCTGATGATCGGTGAGATCGGCGGCAGCGCCGAGGCCGAGGCCGCTGAGTTTTACAAGGCCCAGAAAAAGAAAAAGCCCATTGCGGGCTTCATTGCCGGGGTCACCGCACCCAAGGGCAAGCGTATGGGCCATGCCGGGGCGATTATTTCGGGGGGGAATGATACCGCCGAAGCCAAAGTCGCAGCCATGAAAGCCGCTGGGTTTGTCGTATCCGATAGCCCGGCAGCGTTAGGTGATGCCATTGTCAAGGCTATGGCTGCCTAAGGTTGTATATCAGCGCCCTTCAAAGCCTTTTCTTGTTGATGCGAGTCAGTTAAACTTGCGGGAGTTTATTTCCGGAGGGAATTATGGCCTATCTCGACCATTTCAGTGAAGAAGACAAAATGTTTTTGATCCAGCTGCCTTATCGGGCGGGGTTATGGATCAGCGCCAGCGACACAACCGGCGGTGATGAATCGGATGAGGCCGAGCGTCAGGCGCTGGCGAATATTGTGCGCGGTTTTACCGAGGATTTCCTGAAATCGGAATTCGTGGAAGAGGTCATGCGTGAAACGGTGGCACATAGGGCCGAATGGGATGGCTGGGGCGAGAATGTTGAGGCGATACCTGCTGAGATGCGCGAAGGGATCGAACTGGCCGCCCAGCACATTGATTACAAACAGATCACAGCTTTCAAGAGCAGCCTGATGGATGTAGCGATGACGGTGGCGATGGCCTATCGTGAGCTGGATAATACGACTCCTTATGCCGAGCAGTTGAGAATTTATTCACGGTATTGGTTGCAACGGGTGCGGGCTTACCTGACCAAGACCCAGCCACCGATCATGGATCAGTTCTTGAATATCAGCCATGAAGAACATCAGGCGATTGATGCCTTGGCAGCGGCCTTGTGTCTCAAAGATCAAGAAGGTCTGGAGCCGGTTGATCAAGACGCAGAGCAAGAGGATGCAGCCTGATTCATGTCTTTTCTTGAAAATCTGAGTAACGATGAAAAAACCCTTTTAGTATCGCTGCCCTACCGTGCCGGGCTGTGGGTTAGTCATGCTGACGATAAGGGGCGGGGCGCAGGTAAAACCCACGAGCTGAAGACGATAGAGGGCGTAATTACCAGACTTTCGGAAGGGATGATTGCATCGGCCTTCGTCCATGAGGTGATGCAAGCGACCCATGCGCGCCGTGATGAGTGGCCTTCATGGTCGTTGCAGACCGGGACTGTGCCGGATGAAGCGCGGGCGGCGGTGGAACTGCTCAAGCGCAAGATGATGCCGCAGGATGCCGAAGCCTATGTGCAGATCATCATGACGATTGCCTATGAAACCGCCTATGCGTTCCGCGAATTTGACCGCACGGTCAGCATTCCCATTCGCATCTGGGTCGGGTTGCAACTGGCGTGGGAAGCCTTTATCCGCACTGGCAACAAGGATTACCGTCTGGAGAGCCTTACCAATATCAGTTTGGCGGAAGATGAAGCCATAGCGTTGCTGGCGCAGGCTTTGACCCTAGAGACTGAAGTCCTGCCGATGGCGAACGCCGTCTAGTTAATCATTATGACAATATACGAGGCAGTGCCGTCCAGACAAGGGCGGCGCTGGTGGTTTGCCTTGCAAACCGTGGCCCGCCGGACTAGAAAACAGGAGGGTTTATCAGTGTTCTATCCAAGGAGTTTCTATGTCTGCCCAGTCCGAGCGTATGACCTTCCTGTCCGGCAGTAACGCCGAATATATTGCCCATCTCTACAGTCAGTATCTGATGAACCCAAGCAAGGTCGATGACAGTTGGCGCGGTTTTTTTGGCAGCCTTGACGACAACGAAGCAGCCTTATTGCGTGAATTGCAAGGGGCCAGCTGGACGCCTGAAGAAAACCGCCGTAATAAAAACGGGTTTAGCGGTTTCGCGGCGGGCACCGGGGCTGCTGATTCAGCCGTGGAGATTACCACCGCACAAAAAGCCCTGACTGCGGTGCCAGCTAACCAAGATGATATTCGTTCAGCAGCCAAGGATTCAATCAGCGCTTTAATGTTGATCCGTGCTTACCGTGCCCGTGGCCATTTGATTGCCAATCTTGATCCGCTGGGTTTGAAGCAGGCATCGTATCATCCCGAGCTTGATCCCTCTTTTTATGGCTTTACTGATGCGGATTATGACCGTCCGATTTTTATCAACGGCGTACTGGGTCTGGAAACTGCCACCCTGCGCGAAATTGTACAAGTTCTAAAGGCCACTTATTCAGCCAGCATCGGGGTTGAATATCTGCATATGACTGATCCGGATCAGAAGGCGTGGATCCAGCAGCGCATCGAGGGGCCGCGCAATCACACCGATTTTAGTGAAGCCGGGAAAAAGGCTATTCTGCAGCGCCTGACCGCGGCGGAGACATTCGAAAAATTCCTGCATGTCAAATATACCGGCACCAAGCGTTTTGGTTTGGATGGCGGCGAAGCACTGGTCCCGGCACTTGAGCAGGTGATGAAGCGCGGCAGCCAGCTCGGGGTTGAAGAAGTGGTGCTGGGCATGGCCCATCGTGGACGTCTCAATGTTTTGACCAACGTCTTCAGTAAACCCTTTACAGCCCTGTTTTCAGAGTTTCAGGGCAATTCACCCAATCCCGGCGATGTGCAGGGATCGGGTGATGTGAAATACCACCTCGGCACCTCGAGTGACCGTGAATTCGATGGCAAAATTGTCCACCTCTCTTTAACCGCCAACCCGTCTCACCTTGAAGCGGTTAATCCGGTGGTGATCGGTAAGGTGCGTGCCAAACAAGCCTTGCGCAAGGATCGCGATGCGAGCAAGGTCGTGCCGATTTTGTTGCATGGCGATGCGGCTTTTGCCGGGCAAGGGTTGGTTGCCGAAACGTTGATGATTTCAGAGCTGCCCGGTTACCGCGTGGGCGGCACCATTCATATCGTCACCAACAACCAGATCGGCTTTACCACCATGCCGCAATATAGCCGCTCTGGCCCGTATTGCACAGACATTGCCAAGATGCTCTCGGCGCCGATCTTCCATGTCAATGGTGATGACCCGGAGGCTGTGGTACACGTCACGCGCATTGCCACCGAGTTTCGTCAGGAATTTAAGAAAGATGTGGTCATCGACATATTCTGCTATCGCCGTTTTGGTCACAACGAGGGTGATGAGCCAGCCTTTACCCAGCCTTTGATGTACAAGACCATCCGCACGCAAAAAACCACCCGCGATATCTATGCGGCGCAGTTGATTGGCGAAGGTGTGGTTTCTGCCGAACAGGCGCAGGCTATGGTTGATGAGTTTACCACGTATCTTGAACAGGCTTTTGAAGCCACCAAGAGCTATAAGCCCAACAAGGCCGATTACCTCGAAGGGGCGTGGACAGGCTTGAAGGTTGCTTCCGGTGTGGAGCGTCGTGGCGAGACCTCGATCACGGAAAAGGATATGGCGGCGCTGGGCAAGGTTCTGACAACGGTACCGGCCAGCTTCAATATTAATCCCAAGATTGCCCGCCAGCTTGAAACCAAGCAGGAAATGTTTAAAACCGGTCAGGGTTTTGACTGGGGCACCGCCGAGGCGCTGGCCTTTGGCAGTCTGGTTGGGGAGGGGTATAAGGTCCGTCTCTCTGGTCAGGATGTGGGGCGCGGTACGTTTTCGCACCGTCATGCCATTATGTACGATCAGGAGACCGAACAAAAATATATCCCGCTGCAGAATGTGTCGGCGGGGCAGTCACCCTTTGAAATTCATGATAGTCCGCTCTCGGAAGCGGCCGTGCTGGGTTTTGAGTATGGCTATTCGCTGGCGGACCCCAAGGCGCTGGTCTTGTGGGAGGCGCAGTTTGGCGATTTCGTCAATGGCGCACAGGTACTGATCGACCAGTTTATCTGCTCGTCGGAATCAAAATGGTTGCGCATGTCAGGTTTGGTGATGTTGTTGCCGCACGGTTTCGAGGGGCAAGGGCCAGAGCACTCCTCCGCCCGTCCGGAACGCTTCCTCCAGCTCTGTGCTGAGGATAACTGGCAGGTGGCTAACTGCACAACCCCGGCTAACTACTTCCATATTCTGCGCCGCCAGATGGTGCGTGATTTCCGCAAACCGTTGGTGATCATGACCCCGAAATCGCTGCTGCGTCACAAGTTGGCGGTGTCGGCGATGGATATGTTTACGGGGGATAGTACCTTCCACCGGATTCTGTGGGACGACTCGCGTGAGAAGCTGGCCAAGGGCAAGGATGTAAAACGCGTCGTGCTATGCAGCGGCAAGGTCTATTATGATCTCTATGAAGAGCGTGAGAAACGTGGCCTCAAGGATGTTGTCATTTTGCGTCTTGAACAGCTTTATCCTTTCCCGGACAAGGCGCTGGCTGATGAACTCAAGGCCTACCCGAACGCCGATGTAGTCTGGTGTCAGGAAGAGCCGCGTAACCAAGGTTACTGGGCGTTCGTGCATGAACGGATTGAGGATGTCCTTGTGGGTTTGAAGCATAAGGCAGCACGCCCCCGATATGTCGGGCGCGTCGATGCGGCGGCCCCGGCCACGGGATTGCTCAAACGCCATCAGGAAGAACAGGCCAAATTGGTCGGGGATGCTTTGAGCGTTTGATGCGCCATTTAACCCGGAATATTCTTTTGCAGTCTTTGATGATCCTCGCGCTGGTGACAGCCGGGGTATCACCCACCTGTGCCTTCATCTCCGGAAAAATGACCTTGATTGAAATCTGCGGAGTTGACGGCCTGACTCAGGTCGTCGTTCCCG
>JAMPXY010000005.1 GCA_023700945.1 Alphaproteobacteria bacterium
GATAAGGTTGACCAAGAAAAACTGGGGTCAATTCGATATATTCGCGGTGCGTTTGATAAGTTCTTCTATACCTGTATTTATACGGTTCTGGTTTACATGATGGGTTTATCATCGTTTAAGCTGGTTGATGCCATACCTGACCGGATTCTTCGCTGGATGGGGACCTCTGTGAAGACTTTCAGTGAAACAGCTGAGAACATGGCAGGCGAACTGGTGGGCAAAAGCTATCAAGTTAGCCAATCGGCTGCCGGTAATATGGATGGCGTGATGAATCAGATGATGCTGCGGAACTCCTAAGGCAGTACTTGGAGATGTGGCCGGTTACTCCCTCCGATGGGGTTCCGGCCATTTTCTTTTTGCAGTCTAAAGGGGGAGTGCTATTTACCACGCAGATGCGCTAACAAGACTTGCATGTCACCGCCGCCACGTTGAATAACAGCGGCAAATTCGGAGCGTTGCGTGACAGACATGCTGACGCCTTCTACGATCACATCGACGATCTGGTAACGTCCATTCTTGTAACGGACCCGCCAGTCAACCTGTACTTCCGGACCTTCGATTGGAACAATAAACGAAGTCACAATTGTATCTTTTTCACCGTCAGCGCGGTTGCCACGGGTTTCAAATTTCTGGCCTTTGTAATCACCAAAACGTTTGGCATAGACATCCACCACCATCGCCCGGAACAGAGCTTGATACTCGTTGCGCTGTTGGTCGGTCGAGGTCTTCCAGTAACGGCCAAGAACAAAACGGCTAATGGTCTCGAGATCGAAGCTGTCATTCAACAGCTTGCGGAAAGAGGCGGTTTTTTGATCCTGACTAGTGGCGGGATTGCCGAGGAAATCCAGCGCGCGTTTGGCCATGTTGTCGATAAAGTTTTCGGCGCCGGCACCAACATTGGCAGTACTAACCTTAAACAGCTCCTCGCGATCTGTGTCAGTGCTGATGGCTGGTGTTGTCATCGTCAGGGCGGCCGCATAGGGATGTGAAATATCGGAGAGGGCTGATGAAAGAGCATCGAAGGCCAGCGCTGGTCGTGAGCTGCTGGTCGCTAAAACGGCACTTAGTGCCAGAATGGCAAAAGAACCATGGAGAGCTGGATGACGGTATGCTGTCTTTCTCATACTATTCTCAACTTCAGGGGCCTTCTGTGATTGCCCCGCATCCTTCTATTTACACAATATCGCAACCTTATGGTGGAAACGAGGCTGCAATGTGGCCTGTTTGGCATAGTGTCCGGCAAAAATCAAGTTTTGGCAAAGAAAAGGGCCTGCTTGGCAGGCCCTTTTCCTTTAAAATGTTGTTTATTCGCTATCAAAGTCTGGGATGGCTGGTGCGGCGGCCGTCTCAGGGTCTTTGTCATGAACCAGAGCCTCACGGCGCTGGACATAAGCGCTGCGCATGGCGGCGTAATAATCAAAGGAGTTTTTCTGCAGATCATCAAGAACATCCAGCAATTCCTCGCGGGTGCTGATGGCGGTGGCTGCGATCCGCGCGTAGTGCCATTCTTCCTGATTGGTGTTGTAGAGGTAAATACGCAATGGATCGGCATAGCCGTCCACCAGCAGACCTGAGGCATCACGCAGTGAGGACGGGCCCATCAGCGGCAGAACCAGATAAGGGCCGTGGCCGATACCCCAGACACCTAATGTCTGACCAAAATCTTCTTGTTCATAGGGCAAGCCCATCATGGCCGCGACATCAACGAAGCCGAGGACTCCCACGGTTGAGTTCACGACAAAGCGGCCGACATCATTGGCGGCACCGCCCAGATCACCCTGCAGGGTCTGGTTGGCAATTTGTGTCGGGCTTTTCAAGTTACGCAAGAAATTGCGTACACCTGTGCGAACGGGCTGGGGTGCGATAAAGCGGTACCCCATAGCCACCGGCTCGAACACAATGGTGTCGATCGCATCATTAAAGGCAAACATGCCGCGGTTAAACCCTTCCATCGGGTCATAAACTTCACCCAGATCAGCCTCGCTGGAGGGGGTTGTCGAGCAGGCCCCTAACGAGAGGGCCATAGCCGCCATGATCATGAATTTCGAAAATTTTGTCAGCGAATGCTTCATTATATTAACTGTCCCCATCCTCATTTGTGAGGAATACTGTAGATCCCACCATATAGAGTAGTAAATCAGGTTTACCTTACAACTTGGTTAATTTCACGGTTCCTTCTGATACAAGGCAAAGAACTGAGAATCAAGGCAAAACTGCTTTCCGGCGGCTATTGTGCGATGGCAGCGCGGGGCGGTCAATCGGGTGGGTGGGAATATATTTAACCATCCTCAAGATTAAGAATGACTGCGAGCCCCAGCATAAATCCGACAGCGGCAGTGGCCCATGCGGCGAGGAAGACCGGAATCTGGTGGGTAGAGCCCAAGGCCTGCAGAAAGCTTGAGAGAAAGAACATCAGGAAACCAATCATAACCCCAAGGGTTACCAGCGCCAAAGCTCCTCGAAACCGGGGGGGGCGTAGCGAGACCGAGGCTGCGAGCAGGATCATGGCGGCAAACAGCAGGGGCTGGGCCAGCAGGCTCTGGAAGTGGACCGCGAGGCGGGCAGAATCAAATCCGGTGGCTTCCATGGTGCGGATAAAGCCGGGTAATTTCCAGAATGATAGGGATTGGGGGGACGAGAAACTTTCTTCGATATCGGCGGCGGTCAGGGTTGTCGGCAAAACGACCAGCGGAATTTTTTCAGCTTTGGTGCCGCCGGGGCTGTTGCTGATGGCCTCGCGGAACAGCCACTGCCCATTTTTAAGTTCGGCGCGCGGAGCATCGAGACGGCGTTCAAACCGGTCTTGGCCGCCAAAGAAAATGACCATAACGTTATGTAATTCCCATTCAGGGAGCCTGACTTTCCCGGCATGCAAGATCACGTGACCCTCTTCGGTTTGCTGGCGTAGCCATAAACCGCCTTCCAGCAGGGTAATTTGTGAAGTCTCGGGGTTGAGATAGGTCGATTCCAGATGGTCAAAACGTCCGAGCAGTAAAGCACCCAAGGGATTGATCAGGGTTGTCATGATAATCCCTACCCCCATCGCTACGGCTAGCACGGGTGCCAGAAATTGCCAGACGGAGAGACCTGCTGCTCGCACGACAATCAGTTCATAGCGGCGCGTCATCTGCCAGAAAGTGAAAATGGCGCTGAACAGTACGGCAAAGGGGAACATGACCTGTCCCACCTCAGGCAGCTTCAACAGTCCCATCTCCAGCACTAAAGAGAAGGGGACATCTTCACGTTTGGCAGCGCGACGCAGCAATTCAACTGTATCGAAGAGATAGACGATCCCGAGCAGGATAAGCAATCCTAGCAACAGGTTCAGTAGATAGGTTGTTGCCATGTAGCGATTGAGGGTTGGAGAAAATTTCATGCGGGAGCACCTGTTAGAATGTCTGGTTTACGCCAGGACATGCGGCCCCGGACCAGCCAGCGTCCTCCGGTGATCACGGGTCCCAGCACCAGCAGGTACATCAGTAGCAGACCCACAATATTATTTTTAGCCAGACTGAAGGCACCCAGAAATAGCCCCTGAATAATAATGCATAGCCCGACCGCCCAAATGATCCGCCGGGTTAGCCCGCGACGCTCGAGCGGTCCCAGCAGTAAGGCGCACAGCGAAATGATAGCAAAACAAAGCGCCAGCAAGGGGCTGAGCAGGCGACGGTGGATCTCAAGCTGGAATTCGGTACGACTCTCTGCGGCGCGCTCGTCGTTGGCTGCCGGGTGCAGCAATTCCCACAAGGTGCGCTCATCCGGTTCTTGCCAGCGTTGCCGGATCGGCCCGGCTTCGGGCATGTCGATGGTATAACGCTCGAAATTCAGGCGATTCAGTGAGTCGTTTTTGTGGTTGAGGGATTGTCGTGTCCCATCGTAGACCAGTACTTGCTGGCCGGTCGGGGTAGCGAGCAAATTGCCGCGTTTGGCAAGGATTGTCACCGGCCCTTCGCTGACATCGCGTGTGTCGTGAATCATTAGGCCTTGCAACTCGCCATTGCTGCTGCGGTCACGCACGAACACGGTCAGACCGGGGATGACGGCGTTGAAAACCCCCTCGCGGAACAGCATTACTGAATACTGGGCTTTTATGACTTGGCGCAACTGGTGCATTGATGAAAGTGAAACCGGCGCGATCCAGGTAGTAACAATCATCAAGATCAGTGTCACCAGTGCCGCTAGCAGTAAAGCCGGTCGGGCTTGCTGTAGCGGTGACAGGCCCACACTTTTCATCACCACCAGTTCGCTGTCTGCGGTCATGCGGTTGTAAACAAAAATGATGCCGCTCATCAGCGCAATCGGCAGGATAATCTCAAAGAACCGGGGCAGGGCCATCAATGTGAGCATCCAGAAGGCTGAGCCCGATGCCCCGGCATTGATCACCAGCTCTAGAAATCTCAGCGACTGGGTTAGAAAAATAACGGCGGCCAACGTCATCGCGATGAAAGCGGTGGCGATAAACAGATTCTTGAAAATGTAGCGGTTAACGATCATCTCTGTTTTAACGCCGTGATCTGGTCCTCAAGGTGGTTTTCCGGGTGGTTTTCAGGGCGGGCCCATCGTATATTGTCAGGAGCCTAAATACCAGATTCTCTCACAAACACCCTCGCTATCATAAGGACATGATCATGATTCCTGCTGTCAGTTTCTCATCCGTAGCCAAAGCCAAAGCCCAGACCGCTATTATTTTGGTCGGTGAGGGCGGCCAATTGTTTGATCAGGGCCGGGCGCTGGACAAGGAAACCAAGGGCGCGATCAGCCATTTTATCAAAACCAGCCATGTTTTTACTGGCAAGGCCGGACAGATCGGGGCGCTACCTGGCCCGCAAAAACACCGTTTTCACCGTCTGGTCTTGCTGGGGATCGGCAAGCCGGACAAGTTAGGGATTGATGAGATTGCAGCACTGGGCGGTCGGTTTCAGGCCAGTTTTGCCACAATGAAAGTCGATAGCGCCCAGTTGCAGGGTGATGGATTCAAGGCCTTCACGGCGGTACGACCTGAACAGGCGGCGGCTCACTTTGCCGCGGGGTTGGCGTTGCGGTCTTATAGTTTTGAAAAATACAAGACCAAGGAAAAACAGGATAAGGCGGCCAAGCCCTGCAAGATTGAGATTGTGTTGCCTGCTGCAACCAAGGCCACGGCGCTCTACAAACATCAAAAAGCTGTGACAGCCGGGGTTTTTCTCGCCCGCGATCTGGTGAATGAACCGCCGAATATTCTGTACCCTGCCAGTTTTGCCAGCCGGGTGAGATCCGAATTGGTGCCGCTCGGGGTCAAGGTTGAAGTACTGGATGAGAAAAAAATGACCCAGCTCGGCTTCAAGGCTCATCTGGCGGTGGGGCAGGGTTCGATCCGGCCGCCGCGGGTCGTGGTTTTGCACTGGGCAGGTGGGCGCAGCAAAACTACCAAGCCGGTCGCCTTTGTTGGCAAGGGTGTGACCTTTGATACAGGCGGCATTAACCTCAAGCCCAGCGACGGCATGGCTGATATGAAAATGGATATGGGTGGGGCGGCGGCTGTGGTTGGCCTGTTCAAGGCACTGGCGCTTAGGAATGCCAAAATCAATGCGGTGGGGATTATTGGTCTGGCAGAAAATATGCCTTCGGATCGCTCTTATCGCCCGTCTGATGTCATTGGTTCGTTGTCGGGCAAAACTATCGAGGTGTTGAATACCGATGCGGAAGGACGGCTGGTGCTGGCTGATGCCTTGACCTATATCCAGAAAAAACACGATCCCAGATTTGTGATTGATCTGGCAACCCTGACCGGGGCGATCATGATTGCCTTGGGTCATGAATATGGCGGCGCTTTCGTTAATGATGACAAGCTCTGGGGCCAGATGGAAGCCGCGAGTAAGGTAACGGGGGAGAAACTCTGGCGGATGCCGCTTGATGAAGCCTTCAAAAACAGTATGAAAGGCAGTATCAGCGATGTGCAGAATTTAAGCACTATGGGGCGCTATGGCGGTGCTTGTTCGGCAGCGGGGTTCTTGTCTCATTTTATCGATGACAAGCGGGTCTGGGCTCATATGGATATTGCCGGAACTGCCTGGGTCAATAAGGATTTGCCCTTGGCACCGCGTCATGCCACTGGCTTTGGGGTGCGGGTCCTGAACCAGTTGCTGACTGACCATTATGAAACCTAAACGGGTGCTGGTCTGTCTCGTTTTTATGAGATAGGATTGTGACCATGTTTGGCAGTCTGATACGCAAATGTAAACGTTGGCAGGAACACAGCCTGATCTCTGAGGATCAGGTGCAGGCGATTTTAGCCTTCGAAAAGCAACGCAAGGCAGGGAAGCTTGTGCGTGATCTCACTAATGTCGCTATCTTCGCTATATTTTTAGGTGTGGTTTCATTGGTGGCGGCGAATTGGGTAGCGATACCAGACGACCTCAAGCTGATCGGTCATTTTATCCTCAATCTACTGGTAGTCTGGTTCCTGCTGCGGATTGATCAGCAACAACATCCGGTGCGTCGCGATAGCTGCCTATTGCTGTTGTTTGGTTTGTTTCTGACGTTTATTGCCTTGATCGGCCAGACCTATCAGCTCCATGGTGATCTGCATACGACTTTGTTGTTTTGGCTGGCAATTTGTACACCGTTCATCTGGTATTTTGGGAGCAGCTATATGGTCGCGGTGCCGTGGCTGGCGGTAGCGGTGGTGGCGCTCTATTTGAATATCGGCCATTATCTCGACAAAAATGAGGATCGTTTGGTGCTGATCGGCTCCCTGATCTCTTTCTATCTGCCAATGGCGCTGATTCTTGTCTCGCGCTTGCCTGTGCTCAAGACTTATCGTCCCGGTTTTATTGAGGCTTTTTATCGTCTCGGAATATACCTGCCCGCGATCTTTGCGAATATCGCGCTGCACTTTTTTTATGAAGGCCCGCGGGCGCTGGATCAGCAGACGGTGCTGTTGGCCCTGATGGCGCTGGGTCTCTTTGTCATCTTTGCCGTTTTTCATCCCCGCGCCAAAGTGTCGGGTAACAGCCCCGAACTCTGGTATTACCTGCTTGTGTCGGGTTTGGTTATGATGCTGCCGTTTGTCTTGCCCGAACTGGAGAGCGGCGAATTATCCGCTTTGCTTTTCGTCCTTTACTGGATGTTTATCGCGTGGCTGGGGGCCCGTATTCATGCGGCATCACTGACCGACTGGGCTATCCGTCTTGTTATTCTTCGTTTGTTTATTGTCTATCTCGAGGTTTTTGGCAGCTTGCTCCAGACCGGGGTGGGCTTGATTGCCTCGGGGATTATTCTGCTGGTCGTCTTGCGTTATCTGAACCGGATTGTGGCCGTGGGTAGAAAGCTGGTGAACTATGAAATTGGCTGAGACCCTAAAGCCGCTCGGGCTGGTTTGTCTGGCATTGCCCTTTGTAGCGATGCTGGGAATGATCGTACTCAATCACAATAATGTGCAGGGTCATCCGGAATATCGTTTCGAAATCGAGGGCTATGATCCGCGCGACCTCCTCAAAGGCCATTTCCTGATCTTTCGCTATAAATGGCCTGTTGGCACTGTCAACCGCTTCGATGATTCTTCTTATCCGCGGGCTAATCAGGTTTGCGCCTGTATTAGCGGCGAGACCCTGCAGCCACAGGTGCAGTTCGATAGCTGCAAGGCACAAGGGAAACCCCACTGTGCGGCCACGGTTGAGGTATCCGGCTGGGCTTCCGGTACGGGATTGCAGCCGCCTGAGAGTTTACGGCAATTTTATATCCCCGAGGCGCAAGCGCCGCTACTTGAAAAAATGTTGCGTTCAGGCGGGCGTAAATTTGAAGTCGCGATAGTGCCGCGGGGACAGGGGCAGGCGCAGCTCAAGGCGCTTTATATTGACGGAACCGAACTCAATGAGTTCTTGCTTAACGAGAGCCATTCACTTTCATCCTCTCATCCTGATTAACAGGCTCTTGGTTTTTGCCAACGCCTGACTTATACCTTTGCTCATGAGTGAGAGCTTTATCAAGATCGATATCTTCTGTCATGTCGTCGATAATCTCGGCGATATTGGAGTGTGCTGGCGTTTTTGCCGGGCGCTGGTACGCGATCAAGGCTGTTATGTCCGGCTGTTCGTCGATGATTTTGATGCCTTTGCCAAGATCGAACCGATGCTCGATAAAACCCGCGACATCCAGCATATTGAAGGGGTTGAGGTGTTCCGTTGGGATCATGCGGTGATTGATCTGCATTATAACGCCAGCGCCGATGCGGTGATCGAGGCCTTTGCTTGTGATTTACCCGAGAAAGTTGTGGGTCTGATGACGCTTGCCCCACGCCCGCCTGTGTGGCTGGATCTGGAATATATGAGCGCTGAGCCTTGGATTGACACGCATCATGCGGTGGTTTCGCCGCACCCCACACTGCCATTAACCAAGACCCTGTTCTTCCCGGGCTTTACTGAAAAATCAGGGGGTCTGACTCGTGAGGCCGGCCTGATAGAAAGACGACAGGCTTTTCAGGCCGATATGGCGGCCCAGAATGCATGGCGGGCCAGTGTGGGTTTGCCATCGCGGGTGACAGGTGTGATTGACATCAGCCTGTTTTGTTATGCGGTATCGCCGGTTGAGGCCCTGTTGCAGGCCTTTGTTGGAACGGGCGAGACGGTACGTTTTATGGTGCCCGCAGGTGTTGCCACTGCGCCGTTAACAAGATTTCTCGGGCAAAAGCCGGAACCGGGCACGGTGGTGCGGCACGGCAATATAATTTTTCATAATATTACATTCCTGACGCAGGATGATTATGATCGCCTGCTCTGGAGTTGTGACCTTAATTTTGTCCGAGGCGAGGATTCGCTGGTGCGGGCGGTTTGGGCAGGAAACCCGCTGGTCTGGGATATCTATAAACAGGATCAGGCTGCACATATGCCTAAATTAAAAGCGTTTCAGGATCATTTTTGGGGTGGATTAGCCCCGGTAGACCGCGAAATACTGGACTTTTTTAGCGTAATGTGGAATGAAGGGGGCCGTCAGGATGAAAACATCCCCGCAGCCGGTCTGTTGGAATGCCTGCCCCGCCTTCAAGATTATGCCCGACGCCGCAGCCTCGAACAGGCCGCACAGGACGATCTGGCAACCCGGCTGGTGGGCTTCATCCTTAGAGAAATGAAGAAACAAGGATAATGTTATGAAATTCGCCCAAGACCTCCGCTCCGGCAATGTTGTCACCATGAATGGCAACCTGTTGCTGGTCACTAAAGCTGAATTCAGCAAATCGGGACGTAATGCCTCGGTGATGAAATTCAAATTCCGCAATCTGAAAACCGGCTCACCGTCGGAAGGTATCTATAAAACAGATGAGAAATTTGAGGATGTTCAGCTTGAGCACAAGGAAGTCAAATACTCCTATGCCGATGGCGATAACTTCGTTTTCATGGATGCCGAATATAACCAGTTTGAGGTTTCCAAGGACTTCATGGAAGACGCGCTGAAATACCTTGAGGAAGAAATGCCGTGCGAAATCGTCATGTACGAAGGCAAGCCGCTCTCGATCGAAATTCCGGTCAAGGTTGTTCGTGAAGTGATCTATACCGAACCAGCCGTCAAGGGCGATACGTCAGGCAAGGTCATGAAGCCAGCCCGTTTGCAAACCGGTTTTGAGGTGGCAGTGCCGGCTTTTATTGAAATCGGAGAGAAGATCGAAATCGATACCCGCACTGACGAATACGTTTCACGCGCAAAAGTTGCCTAACAGCCTTCCGCGCCTGAGTTTGAAAAAGCCCGCAAACAGCGGGCTTTTTTTATTGCGCCTTTTTCTTATTGCGCTAAGACTAGGGTATGACTGAAATCCGTTTTTATCATGCACAGCGCTCATCTTTGGAACAGGTCTTGCCGCCTATTTTGGGCAAGGCCTTGTCCGGGGGGCGCCGGGTGGTGGTGCGTTTAGGCGATGCGACGCTTGTCGAGACGATAAATAATCACCTCTGGTCCTTCAGTCCGGATTCTTTTTTGCCGCATGGTGCGGCCAAAGATGGGCAGGCCGCACAGCAGCCCGTATGGCTGACCGATCAGGATGAGAATCCCAATCAGGCAGATGTACTGATACGGGTGCCGGGGACAGCCCAGGATGTACCAGCACATCTGGCTGATTTCACCTTGTGTTGCGATGTGATTGATGGCCGCCTTGATGAAGAGGTCATGGCCGCTCGAGAACGCTGGAAATTATATAAAGCTGCCGGATATCAGGTCACCTACTGGCAGCAAACCGATAAAGGCTGGGAACAAAAGGCCTGAAGATAGTCTCTTGCAAAAAGGGGGTTAGCCCAGCGTTAGATCATAACGCAAGGTCAGCCGTTCCTCAGAACGTCCGCGTTGACCTAAGCCATGGGCGTGAACCGCCGGACGGATCGAGGGTTTGGCATCAGGCGGGGGGGTGCGCATCAGCACCGAGGATTGCGGCGGCAAAACCCAGCAGCTATCAATAATGCCCTCGGTCTTCAGGCGCGTTTTCAACATGCCGTTTTCTTCATAATATTCGTATTCAAAATCCCCGTCTGCAAACAAGACCGTGCCCGATCCGGTAACGCAATCGACCATGCGCGCATCCATATGGTCGCGCTCGCTATCGATGTGGACATTCAAAAAGCCAGCCTCGGTAAAGCTGCCGTGGTAGTGGTCGTTGTAGGATAAGACAGTCTTTGTCAGTTGAGCGCCCGGCGTAATATCCACGTCGGTGGCGCTAGCCGTGATGTAGTCTGCCATCCGGTCCAGATCTGCGTCTGACGTCGTGGTTAGAAGATCATGGGCCTTGAGGTTAGTCAGGCGGCTTCTGGCATAGCTTGTGAAGGCTTGATGAACGGCACTACGTAAATCGATACCCGGGGCCCGCAGGGAGGTTGTCTGCATCAGGCGTTTGCCGAGAGCTTGGTCACGCAGCTGTGTTAAAACCGCCGCCGAGGGCTGGTGCGGGGGGGCCAGAATGACGACCTGATTGATCTCATCGCGCTGGTTCAGGATATGGACGGCCTCAGCGATTTGTGCCCGGCGCGATATGCCTTGGGCGATCACCATATTGGGGGGCAAGGGCGTGCCTATGGCCACTTCCTTGAAATGACGGACTCTTTCGAGTTCTAGAGGGTAACGCATAAGAGTTTTACTATCCTTTTACAGCCGCTTAGCCAGAATAATCAGGCCCCCATATTATATTATTATGTAAATTATGGCAAGCTATACAGGGTCTCACTTGCCATGTTTTTGGTGAGGGGCGGTGTTAACAGTTTTCCCGCGGCGCTGTCAAAAGAAAAAAGGCCGGATTTCCGGCCTTTTTTATGAGAAGGGGGCAAATCTAGTGCTGGGCAGGGGCGGCTTCCTGCACCACTGGCGCCAGTTCGGCGGTTTCTGCGGCGATGTCAGCCTCGGACGGCAGAGCCGGGTTGCCGGAGATTGAGCGCAGGTAGGCGATCAAGGCAGCGCGATCTTCAGGTTTTTTCACACCCACAAAATTCATCGATGTGCCTTTGACAAAGGCCTTGGGTTTCCAGAGGAAATGGTTGAGATCGTTATAGCTCCAGCTGCCGCTTGCGTCCTTCATGCCGGCGGAATAGGAAAATCCGGCGTGGGACCCCTTGTCGCGTCCAACAACTCCGGCAAGGGCAGGGCCGGTGCCGTTGGTGCCGCCCGGTTCGAAGTTATGGCAGGCCGCGCAGGCCTTGGCGATTTGTTTGCCGCGCTCAATATCCGCTGCACCAATCAGTGCCAGAATGGGCTCCGGCATTGCGACTTTCGCCGCTCCGCCTTCGGCGGCTTCGGCTTCGGCAATCACGTAAGCAAACTCGCTTTGTTCCTCGGGGTGCACCAGCTGGCCAGCAATAAAGCCTGAAAGGCTGGCAATGATCCCGGCGACCAAAAGGGCGGCAAACAGTTTGTTAAATTCCATGTTGTTCATGGCAAAAATCCTGAAAAACCAAAGGGGTTACGCATCAGGGGTCCAAAAGCTATAACCCCCTAAACACCTTGCATATACCCTTAAAACATGCGAATGCCAAGAGGGCGTATACATAAGAGGACCTTCATGAGCCAGATCGCAAAAAAAGTATCCTTTCAGGGGTTTAGGGGTGCCAACTCGGATATGGCCAGCCGCACCTTGTTTCCCGGCTGCGAAACCCTGCCTTGCCTGAGTTTTGAGGAGGCCTTTCGTGCGGTGCAGGAGGGCCGGGCTGACCTTGCGGTGATTCCGGTTGATAACAATCTGGCGGGCCGTGTGGCAGATGTTCATCATCTGATCCCCAGAAGCGGCCTTTCGATCATCGGTGAGTATTTTATGCCGATTCGTTTTGCCTTGATGGCTGTAAAGGGTGCCAAGGTTGAAGGGTTGAAGCATGTTTACAGCCATGTTCATGCCTTTCCGCAATGTCGAAAAATCGTCAAGGATCTGGGGTTGCAAACCCACATTCACGCTGATACCGCAGGGGCGGCAGCCGATGTCGCCCAGTGGGGGAAAATGGATACGGCAGCGCTGGCACCGTTGCTGGCCGCCGATATTTACGGTCTGGCGGTGTTGGCGGATAACGTGCAGGACACAGCCACGAACATGACCCGGTTTCTGGTGTTCTCACCGGAAGCGCTGCCCGTGCCCTATGACCCGGCAGCGCATGTCATCACCAGTCTGGTTTTCCGTGTCCGTAACATTCCGGCAGCACTTTACAAGTCACTGGGCGGTTTTGCGACCAATGGCCTCAATATTGTAAAAATAGAATCCTATGTTGATGAATTGTTTCAAGCGGCGCAATTTTATTGCGAGATTGAAGGCCATCCCGAGGCGCGCTTGATGCAGTTGGCGCTTAAGGAACTGGGCTTTTTTGCCGAGGAATACAAGGTGCTGGGCACCTATCCCGCCCATGAATTCCGGAAACAGCAGAAAGGCTAGATATGCCTGAAAAAACCATGTAAACAAGAAGATAGAAGACACTAGGTGATTCCAAGGAGATCGTGAATGCCGTCCCATGCTGAAATCGCTGCCCGCCTGCTGCGGGATGCTGCTACCTTTTTCCGTGCTGTCGGTGAGCAGAACGAAACCCTGCGTGACCAGATGATGGAAAATGCCGATGTCTTCGAACAAGTGGCAACATTGGTGGAGACCAATCCGACAGGCGAACTGGAAGACCCCAACGCCTGATCCTTCGCGGATATTGTTTATCTCACCTTACAGAGTCAGAAGATAGGCGAGGCTGAAAGCCAGAATCGCCATCAGGCCTGAGATCATCAGCGTCCATGATGACGGCATGCTCAGGCGCTTATTCTTTTCAAGAACATGCCAGGTCTCATCAATATTGCGCTGTGCCTGAGGGTCAAAATAGCGCTGTTTGATTTCAACTTTTTTGTATTGGCCGCTTTTGAAAAGGGCCTGAGCATGGATGATAGCCGATTGCGGCTGGCTAACACTGCCGCATTTTTGCCAGCAGGCCCGTGGGTTATCATCATTGCTGAATGAATAAATATTATATTCGATCTGTGTCAGGGGCTGACTTTCATGATGTGTCCATGAATCGGCGTGTTGGGTGGCCGGATGTTGTTTGCTTATACCGCTCTTTGCCATTCGCAAATCTCCTCTGCTGCCCAAGGGCAGACGGGCTTTTAAAAAATAAAGATTTACGCAGTCTCTCGAAGGGCCCCCTTTAGGCTAACTGTACAAAAGGCAGGGGGATATTCTTGTCTTAAGGAAATGCCAAAAAGATTAAAGAATGGTTAATTTTTCAGAAAACCCCTGTTTGTCTTATGAATTTAACTGCGGTGGTGCATCCTTTCTTGTGTCTGTGCCGCTTCAAGGCTAGAATTTCCCTATCAAGTCTTTGCCTGATTCCGGCATTTTTCCTGCGCTTTACATCGTTTGTTTTTCGTTCCCGTTTTCCTTGCAAAGGTTCATTCCCTGCCATGGCCCGTTATTCCGCAACTGTCCGTAATAAACGTAAAAAACAGGCGGCCCCGTTTCTGCCCGAGACTTTGCAGGTGTTTGTCGCCCGCCGTTTGGTCGATGGGGTGGCGTTGGCGCTCGGGCTATGCGGTGTGGCCTTATTGTTGGCGTTGGCCAGTTATCACCATACTGATCCGTCCTGGAACACTGCCCCTGATATGGGCGGCACTCGCTTGCAAAATCTGATGGGGCTGCCCGGGGCGTATATGGCTGATACGTTGTTGCAGACGATTGGTCTCGGCGGGGCGGTTTTTGGTGTGGTAGCGCTGATCTTGGGTGTACGCCTGTGGCGCCGTGATTCCTTGGGACCTTTGTGGGGGAGGATAGCGGCGACCTTGTTTGCCAGCTTGTGTCTGGCCGTGGCCTTTGCCCGGTTGCCTGCGGGTGAATGGCTGCAACATCCGTGGCTGGGGGGGAGTGGTGGTACTTTGATGCTGACGGCGCTGACCGATGCCCTGCATCCGGTGCTGGGGGCTGCGGTCCATGTCACAGTGGCACTCACGGCGGCGCTGGTGGCGGGGGTAGCTCTGCTCTATGCGGCGGTGGTATCGCGGGATGAAATTTTCTCGTTGGCAGGTATGATCTGGCGGGCCGTCATGATGGTGGGGTTGCAGATTGGCGGGGCTTTAGTGACTTTTGTCGGCTGGGTGGGTCATTACAACGATCCTGATTATCGTCCGGCGCGACAATCGCTGCGTAAACCTGCCCCGCGGGTACGTAAAGCCCCAGTTGTTCTCTCTGATGATGAAGAAGAAGAGAGCGAAGATGAGAATGATGAAGAGGAAGATGTTGACGAAACGGAGGCTGAGGAAGAGAGCGATCGTGGTGTTCTTAAAGCCAGTCGTGGCAAAGCTGTGAAAGTGGTGGCGCCGAAAAAACAGAAAGCCAAGGCCAAGTCACGACAATTGAGCTTGTCCCTGAGTGATAATGCCGGTGAGTGGGAATTACCGACATTGGATTTGCTGGCCGAGGCACCAGAGGTTGATTCCCGCGCCGAGGCCGATCAAAACGGCCTACGAAAAAATGCAGAAATGCTGCAAAACGTTTTGAACGATTTCAATGTTGAAGGCGAGATTGTCAGCATCCACCCCGGCCCGGTCGTGACCTTGTATGAACTGGAGCCGGCACCGGGCGTCAAGACATCGCGTGTCATCGGCCTCTCTGATGATATCGCCCGTAGTATGGCGGCGATATCGGTGCGTTCGGCGGTGATCCCCGGTCGCAACGTAATCGGCATAGAGCTTCCTAATCAGCGCCGCCAGACCGTCTGGCTGCGGCAGTTACTCGAAACCGAAGACGTGCGCAAGACAACGGCGCATCTGGCGCTTATTCTCGGCAAGGATATCGGTGGCCAGCCTGTCATCGCTGATCTGGCGCGTATGCCGCACTTGCTGGTGGCGGGGACGACCGGCTCCGGCAAATCAGTCGCAATCAACACCATGATTCTTTCCTTGCTTTATCGCCTGCCGCCTGAAAAATGCCGTTTCATTATGATTGATCCGAAAATGATCGAACTTTCGGTTTACGATGATATTCCGCATCTACTCTCGCCGGTGGTCACTGAACCCGGTAAGGCGGTGGTGGCCCTGAAGTGGGTGGTCAATGAGATGGAGGAGCGTTACCGCGCCATGTCAAAGCTCGGGGTGCGTAACATCGAAGGGTATAATATGCGCTTGGCTGAGGCACGCAAAAAGGGTGAGACCTTGATGCGTAAGGTTCAGACCGGCTTTGATGGTGAAACCGGTAAACCGGTTTATGAAGACCAGCCGATGGATATGACTGAGCTGCCATTTATTGTAGTGGTGGTTGATGAATTTGCCGATCTGATGCTGGTGGCAGGCAAGGATGTTGAAAATGCTGTGCAACGTATCGCCCAGAAGGCCCGGGCCGCCGGGATTCATTTAATCATGGCAACGCAGCGTCCCTCAGTCGATGTGATTACCGGGGTGATCAAGGCCAATTTTCCGACCCGGATTTCCTTTCAGGTAACATCCAAAATCGATAGCCGTACCATTCTCGGCGAGTCCGGAGCAGAACAGTTACTTGGTATGGGTGATATGCTGTACATGGCCTCAGGTGGACGGGTCAGCCGGGTGCATGGGCCGTTTGTATCCGATGAAGAGGTTGAGAATGTCGTGACCTTCCTCAAGAAGCAAGGTCAACCTGCTTATATCGATGATATCACCGAAGGCGGTTTTGGTGGCGAGAACGAAGTGATGAACGCCCTCTTCGGTGGCGATGCCGGTGACGGCAGCAATGTCGATGAATTGTGGGATGAGGCTGTGGCCGTGGTTGCCAAGCATCGCAAAGCTTCAACCAGCTTCATTCAGCGTTATCTCAATATCGGTTATAACCGCGCAGCGCGGATTATCGAGGAAATGGAACGCCAGGGCATCGTTGGTCCTGCCAACCACGTTGGCAAGCGCGAAGTGCTGGTGGGCGATTATTCCGATGCCTAATTGTTAAATACCAACCCGCCTTGGCATATAAAAGCAGTTGAGTTGCGCCCTTATTCCTGCCATTTTGGGCAGCAGAAGAGGTGACCGATGAAAGTTTTACTGGTCGGTAGTGGCGGACGTGAACATGCACTGGCATGGCAATTGGCCCAGTCGGAACGTTGTGATGCGCTGTATTGCGCTCCTGGTAACCCCGGCATCGCCGAATGCGCTGAATGTGTCGGCATCCCCGTTGATGATATTAAGGCTCTGTGTAATTTTTGTCTCGATAATGCTGTCGATCTGGTTGTGATCGGGCCCGAGGTGCCGTTGGTGCTGGGTCTGGTTGATGCGCTCGATGATTTAGGCATTCGTGCTTTTGGCCCGACCAAGGCTGCTGCCCGTCTTGAAGGCTCCAAGGCGTTCATGAAAGACCTCTGCGCCAAGTATAATATTCCAACAGCTGCCTATGGCCGTTTTACTGCCCTTGAACCGGCACTCGCCTTTATCCGTGATAAAGGTGCTCCGATTGTTGTGAAAGCCGATGGCCTTGCTGCGGGCAAGGGTGTTGTTGTTGCCATGACTGTGGCCGAAGCCGAAGAGGCTGCTCGTGACATGCTGGCGGGTAACAGCTTCGGTCATGCCGGAGCGGAAATCGTGATCGAGGAATTTCTCGATGGCGAAGAGCTTAGTTTTTTCGCGATGGCTGATGGCAAGCATGTTATCCCTTTGACCTCGGCGCAGGATCATAAACGTGTCGGCGATGGTGATACCGGACCTAATACTGGCGGTATGGGTGCCTATTCGCCTGCGCACATGATGAATGATGCGCTTGGCCGCAAGATCGAAGAGCGCATTATTCTGCCGACGATGAAGGCAATGGCTGCGGAAGGATGCCCGTTTAAAGGTATTTTGTTTGCCGGGATCATGTTGGTGAAGGGCGAGCCTTACCTGCTCGAATTCAATACCCGTTTTGGTGATCCGGAGTGTCAGACCTTGATGATGCGTTTTGATGGCGATCTGCTTGAATTGCTCGACGCTGCGGCTTGGGGGAGATTGTCGGGGGCCGAGAAAAATTTTAGCTGGCGCTCTGAAACGGCTTTATGCGTGGTGATGGCGGCCAAGGGCTATCCCGGCAGTTTCCGCAGGGATACGGTCATCTGCCATATTCCGGAGGCTGATAGCAAACCTGCAACCAAGGTGTTTCATGCCGGTACCGGTTATAATCCTCAGGGTGAACTGGTGGCACGAGGGGGGCGGGTTTTAGGGGTTTGCGCTCTGGGCGAGACCGTGGCAGACGCCCAGGAGGCTGCCTACCGTGCCGTTGATAAAATTGACTGGGCGGGGGGGTTTTGCCGCCGCGATATTGGCTGGCGGGCGATAGCTGCCGACAAAGTATAAATTCTGTAAACTGCTGAGCCTTGCAAAAATTCGTTTACTATTCATTATTTAGGCGCATGATAGACAAAGCCTGTCTAAAGAATCCCGGATGTCATTCATGGTACCGCCTGCCGAACCTTACAAAAAAGCACGCTTGAGCGATGCGCACGATTCTCTGTTGGCGCACGAAAGTGCGGGCCTGATTCAGCGTTATATTTTCCCCAAAGATACAGTGCTTTTCCGCAAGGGCGAGGCCCGGCAATGCGCTTACCTGATTGATAGTGGCCGGGTGGATATTATCGGCAATGATGAGGGCGGCGAGGATAAGTTGCTTTGCCATATTGGTGCAGGTGAAATTTTTGGTGAAATGGCGCTGGTGGACGATACGCCGCGTACCGCGACTGCGGTGACCGCCGCCGAGTGCGAAATTTTCATCATTCCCCGCGATGCCTTGCATAACCGTTTGCAGGGTCTTGATCCGATTATAAGCCTGCTGATTAGTCTATTGATTGAACGTTATCGCATGACGCGGATTCATCTACCTGAATCCCTGAAACAGGATAGCCAGAACGAAAGATTTATCCAGAAACTGCAGCATCATCGCCAGTTACCGGCGCGGGCGCTTGAATTACATGATACTGAGGCCCATAAAGAACTCGCCCTGCGTGAGTTGAAGCTTGAGCAGGAGTTACGGCGCGGTCTGGAGAAGCGCCAATTTGTTCCTTACCTGCAGCCTATCCTTGATTTAACGACCCGTCGGGTTATCGGGTTCGAGGCCTTAATTCGCTGGCAACATCCAGACAAAGGATTGATTTTTCCCGATCAGTTTATCCCGGTGGCTGAACACACGAACGTCGTCCAGCATCTCGACCGACTGATGCTGGAAAAAGCTTGTGAGATTATGCCGCTGCTGGATCAGATTGGCGGTACCGATATGTTTATCAGTGTCAACATGTCGGGTATCAATTTCAGTACGCTGGATATTGTCCAGTCGATCAGTGATACGATTCGCCGTTATGGCGTTACGCCTTCACGGATCAAGCTTGAAATTACAGAAAGCGCATTGATTATTGATCCGGCCCATGCCGAGGAAGTTTTGCGGGGCCTTAAGGAGTTGGGCTTGACCATCGCCCTTGATGATTTTGGCACGGGCTATTCTTCACTGGGTTATCTTCACCGCTTCACAATTGATTCTCTCAAGATTGATCGCTCGTTTGTCTCGCGCTTGCATGACGGGCAAAAAACTCTCGATATCGTGAGTGCTATCATCAGTCTGGCTCAGGTCTTTCATCTGGAGACGATTGCCGAGGGAATTGAACGGGAAGGTGATGTCTCTACCTTGTGCGATCTGGGTTGCCGGATGGGTCAGGGCTATCTCTTCAGTAAACCCTTGCCCGTGCAAGAGGCTATCGCCTATGCCGTGAAAGGCGTTTTACCTGTCTAGGGTGCCAGAGCAATGTGGTAATTTTTTGTGACTTTACCCTGCAGGCGGATCAGAATTTCACCATTAAAGACCTCGAGCCATGACCAGGCCCGTGCCGGGATCCGGTAATGCTTTTGATACATCTGAGTCAATGATTGTTGAGAGACATAATGGATGCCGTTAATCTGGCTGCGGTGATTGCGGTGGACATGGCCGCTCATGCATAAGACAACCCGACCACTATCTTCCAGTACTTGCCTGATCTTGTTTGATTCTGATAAGTGAAAGCGCATGGCAATTTGCTCATGCGGATTAGGGGTGGCCGGGGGTTCATGATCAAGCGGGATATGTGAGAACATCAAAGTGCGTTTATCGGTGGCGGACAGATCCTGACGCAGCCAGTCGATATCTTCGGGTCGGACATGCAGGCCGTAAGCGTCGCGAATAATCTCCGGGTTCCAGAACAACAGGTGAAAATCACCCCGATCCAGACTCCAAGATGTGGCTGGATTACCGGTAATCTGTTCGTTGTCGGCCCGTGTCAGGAACCGCACATCGTGATTGCCGATCACGGTGTAGACCGGGGCGTTGATGCGGCTGAAGTAGGTTTGCAAAGCTTCCATGCAACTACGGTCATCGCGGGGGTTGCGCCCTGAAATACGGTCACCGATATCGACGACAAAATCAGGCTGATATAAGGCAGCGGCTTTGGTGAAGGCAGTCATCAGGCGCGGGGCTTTGCTGCCCAGTTTTGATCCGATATCGATACCGTAATGAATGTCGGTAATGATTCCGGCCTTGAGTAGCGGGATTTTGCGTGCTCGTTTCCCCATCAGCGCCCCCGCCGTGCGGCAAAGAATGATTTCAGAATGGTGCTACACTCTTCATTGGGCATATAGGCTGTTTCAGGCTTGTGATGACAGGTTGGTTGTTCATAGAAACGGCCACCATGCAGGATACCACCACCCTTGGGGTCGTGCGCGCCGAAAACAACCCGTCGGATCCGGGCAAAACTGATGGCGGCGGTGCACATCGCACAGGGTTCGAGTGTCACATAAAGCTCGTAATTCGGAATGCGCTGCGCCTCTTCATGCAGGCAGGCGCGGCGGATGACCTCGATCTCGGCATGAGCCGTGGGGTCGGCGGCAGTGATGGTATTGTTTCCTCCACTAAAAATCTGCCCGGTTTGGGAGTGGACCAGCACTGCGCCAATCGGCACTTCTGCACGATCACCTGCTTTGCGCGCTTCCGCCAAGGCTAAAGCCATATAATAGTCGTCAGAATGCTGCATACCCTGTTCTAGCGCGAAGGCCTCCCCGGGCAAAACAAAAATTTCTGAATTCTCCTTCGCTTCCGTCAGTCTTCGCGGTAAAAGGAGGGTATGAGTGCGCCGAAGGAACGTATTGCCAAGATTATCGCCCGTGCCGGGGTCTGTTCGCGGCGCGATGCTGAACGCTTGATCGGCGAGGGCCGGGTTACGGTCAATGGTCAGGTTCTGGAAACCCCGGCATTTCTTGTCGCTGTGAGTGATGATATTCGAGTTGATGGCAAAACCATCCCCCGGCCCGATACCACCCGTCTGTTTTTGTATCACAAGCCTGCCGGACTGGTGACCACGGCCCGTGATGAACAGGGTCGCGCTACTGTGTTCGATGACCTGCCGTCTGATTTGCCGCGCTTGATTTCTGTGGGGCGGCTTGATCTGAATACCGAAGGGTTGCTGCTGCTGACCAATGACGGGGCGCTATCGCGCTATCTTGAACTGCCCTCGACCGGGTGGGAACGTCTTTACCGTGTCCGGGCCTATGGTACGCCAAGCGAATCCGATATCGAGGCATTGGGAGCGGGGATTACCTACAAGGGGGTGCATTATGGCCCGGTCAGGGTCACGCTTGACCGCGGACGCGGCGATAATAGCTGGATGACAATTTCCCTGCATGAAGGCAAAAACCGTGAAATCCGTAACGTGATGGAGTCGATAGGGTTGCGCGTTAACCGCCTGATCCGGGTCTCCTACGGCCCGTTCATCTTGGGGGATTTGCCGCCGGGGGCGGTGGTGGAGATCAAGGCTGCGGAACTGTATAAGAAGCTGGCCGATTTTTTCAGACAACAGCGCTTGTCATGAGAATTACAGCGGGCAGTCATCGTGGGCGTCTGCTTAAGGTACCACCCGGCACCGCCGTACGGCCTACCACCGATAAGGTGCGTCAGGCGATCTTTAATATTTTGCAGGGTTATGATCTGCCACAGGGGGCTGCTGTCCTCGATGTCTTTTGTGGGAGTGCGTCTTTAGGTCTTGAGGCGTTATCACGCGGGGCGGCGTCTGCGTTCTTTATTGAAAAAGACCTGCAGCACCTCAAATACGCTCGCGAGAATGCAGCGGCGTTGGGGTTGGTACCGCGCTGTGATTTTTTGCAGAAGGCGGCACCCGATATCGGGATGCGCCCGCCTGCGGTTACCCCTGCGGCTTTGGTGTTTCTGGACCCGCCTTACCGGCAGGATCTATTGAGTGGGACACTGGGGCAGATGGTTCAAGGTGGGTGGGTGGCCCCAGCGGCGGTAATCGTTGCTGAGCATGAAAATCATGCGCCATGCGTTTGGCCACCCGCGTGTCAGTTGCTGGATCAGCGTCGCTATGGCGATACGCAGGTGAGCTTCGCCCGTTATGCGCCTGCAGGCTGAAAGCCGGGCCCTTGATAAATTTGAAATGAGTCATGAGTTCGCCAATATCGCACGCGAGCGTGTGCGTAGGGTCGCTGTGCTGGTTGAAGCAAGCAACAATCGATGCCAGGCCATACTGGAACTTGGGGGAAGCTATCTTTTGCGCGGTGGCAACTGTGACCGGATCAATCTCGGCACCAAAGCGGCACCAGGCAAAATCCATAGCCAAAGGCCGGGCGCTACCGCCGTCTTTGGCGGTGTCGCCGACCATCAACGCGCGTTTGGCCGGGACGCCAAAATCCTTCAGGATAATCAAGCCGTGATCAATCGAGGGTTTGTAGACCAGATCTTGCCACAGGGTCATGTTACGTTTCATGCGGTGAACAAAAGGTAGATCCACGTCTTTCAGAATATCAAAATCTTGCTCGATACTGGGCTGGCAATAATAATGGTCGAACAGATCAAGCAGATCATGTTCATCGCTTATTTGCCCTTGTTTGCGGGCGTTGCGGGCCAGCAACCAGGTGCGGCGGATCAGTGAAGACGCCTCGGTGTCGGTATAGATCGCGGTCGCCGTGCCTTGGGCCTTGATCGCTGTTAAGGCTGTGACTGTGCCATCATAAAAGAACGTCATTTCCTTTTGTCGCTGGAACCAGATCTGGCGCAAATAATGTTTGGTGATGTCTTTGCGGTATTGGTCATAGGGATCTTGCGGGCGGGGCAGCACGCCTTCGCGGTCGAGCCATTCGGTCAGGCTACCGAAATCGCTGAAGCGGTATTGGCTGGGGGCGCGGCGGATGGCCTCGATGGTTTTTTCTTCGTCGAGGCCAAATTCATCGACCATCAGGCGCACAGCGGCCAGCGTGGCCTCACCCCAGCATTTCAGGGAGTTGGTCAGGGTATTGTCGAGGTCGAAAATGACCAGCTCTTTCGTGCGCTTGCGGGGCATCGCCGGAGATTAGGGAAAGTACCGGGAAAAGGCAAAAAAAATCAGGCGCGGGGCGCTTAAGCCAGCACGCCGTTATGGATCAGCACCAGCAGGACAATCCCCAGCAGCACCCGGTAGATCACAAAGGGCAGGAAGCTGTGACTGGTCAACCACTTCATCAGAAAATGAACTGCCCCCAGAGCGGCTAAAAACGCGACAATGACGCCAACAGCGACATCAAAGAGCATCGCTGCATTGGGGTTGGCTAACAGGTCAAGAATCCCGATGGCTCCAGCAGCAGATATGGAAATTGTGGCCAGCAGGAAGGAAAAACGGGCGGCCTCAAGCCTTGAGAACCCCAGGGCCCGGGCGGCGGTCATGGTGATGCCCGAGCGGCTGGTGCCGGGGATCAGTGCCAGCATCTGTGCCAGACCGATCAGGACAGCATCCTTGAAACCCAGTGTTTCCACGGTGCGGGTGGTCGGCATGAAACGGTCGGCTAGCCCGAGTGCGATCCCGAAAATAATCAGTGACCAAGCCGCCACCGGCAGCGAGCGGGCCCAGGCAGGCTCGAGCAGATGGAGCACCAGCCCGAGTGCCAGCACCGGGATCGATCCAACCAGTAAAAATCCGACCAGTTTGACCTCGCGGACATCCTTGGTTTGGCCGGTCGCTACGCGCAAACAGCCCTGCAGCATCGCGATGATATCCTTGCGGCAATAAAGGATGATGGCGGCTAATGTTCCGACATGTACGGCAATGTCCATCGTCAGGGTTTCATCCCACATATTACCGCTGTTCCCGAGCAAATGGTGGGTCAGGATCAGATGGCCGCTTGAGCTGATCGGCAGAAATTCGGAAATACCCTGAACAATAGCCAGAATAACAATATGGAGGAGGGGCATGAGGAAAACCAGTGAAACGAACGTCAGACCATGCCACCTTAGGGTAAAATTTCACCAGCGTCCATGTAGACTTTGCCGGGTCTTTCACGTTATTTTAGATGGTCAATTCGTGGGGGATCGATGGTCTATGTCGTTGCCATTGTGGGCTTTATCGCTGGGTTTGCTCTGGCTTTGCAGATTGTCGGCTATTTGCTGCGCGACCGGCCGCGCGATGAGTTGCTCACCAACCGTGGCTTGCGCATGACTTATGGACTCTTGGCGTGGGCGATCGCGGCCCTGACCAGTTACTGCGCTATCGCTGTGTTCAGGTTTTATTTTCCCGAAGCTAGCTAAGGATAGCTCCTTGTATTTGACTTGTCTTTGCTGCACTGCGTACTAACTTTATCAGATATTACTTACCTTAAGCCTCTCGATAGAAAAGGACGTCTTTATCCATGATTCGTAAAATTTCGACCCTGGCGCTCGGCGCTGCCGTGGCCCTGACTGTTGGTGTTTCTGGCGTACAGGCCGCGCCTATGACGTACACGCTGGACAATCCGCACACCCAGATCGTGTTTAGCGTCAGCCATCTCGGGTTTTCCCATTCTATGGGCAAGTTCACCGATTATGAGGGCAAATTTATTTTTGATCCTGAAAACCCGACGGCTTCTGCGGTTGATGTAACGATCAAGGCCGCCAGTGTTGATCTGGCCCATGACAAGTGGAACGATCACTTGAAAAATGCGGATTTTTTCAACGTGGAGAAATTCCCGACCATTACCTTCAAGAGCACAAAAATTGACACCACCGGGGAAAAGACCGCCGATATAACAGGCGATCTGACTATTTTGGGCGTGACCAAGCCGGTGGTGCTGAAGACGGTTTACAACAAAACCGACAAGCACCCCTATAGCGGCAAGATGGTGGCGGGGTTCTCGGCAACGGCCAGCATCAAGCGCAGCGATTTTGGTATGACCTATGGGTTGCCAGGTGTAGCGGATGACGTCAACATTATGCTTGAGGTCGAGGGCATTCAGGACGAGGCCACTGCTTCAACGCCAGCGACGGAGTAAGCAGATGAACTGGCGCAACACCGCAGAACGTTACGGCGCGGTCGCTATTGGTTTTCACTGGATCGTGGCCGTTCTGGTGATTACCTTGCTGGCGGTCGGTCTCGTGATGACCGATATGAAGCCGGGACCCGATATGTTCAAGATTTATGCAACCCATAAATCGATCGGGATCATGGTTCTGGGTTTGGTGGTGTTGCGTCTTCTGTGGAAATTGACCAATCCACGTCCGGCGAGTTTACCCACACACCGGACGTGGGAAAGACTGCTGGCGAAGGCTGTACATTTATTTTTGTACTTTGCAATTATTGCGATGCCGCTGTCGGGCTGGATCATGTCATCGGCCAAGGGGTTTCCGGTCAGCGTGTTCGGCTGGTTTACCCTGCCTGATCTGGTGGCCCCGGATAAGGATCTGTCCAAAGCCGCCAATGAATTTCATGAATTGATTGCCTATACCTTGATTGTCGCGATTGTGCTGCATTTTTCCGGTGCGCTCAAACATCACTTGATTGATAAAGATGGAACATTGCGGCGCATGTTGCCGTGCCCTTGTCGCGGTAAAGGGGATCGTGAATGATTCGTCAGCTTGTCCGTATTTTATTAGTGCTCGTGTTCGTGGCGTTCAGCGCGCCGCTACAGGCGGCTGATCCGGCACCTGTGTCAGTTCCGGGCTGGGTGATTGACCCGGCATCCAGCCAGCTTGCTTTTGTGGCGATTCAGCAGGGGGCTGAAATCAAAGGGACTTTTTCCCGTTTCAGTGGCGACATTCATTTTGATCCGGCCCGTCCGCAGGAAAGCCATGCCACGATCAGGGTCGATATGGCCAGTGTTGACAGCCAAAGCGCGGAGCGTGACCAGTCACTGCAAGGCCCGGACTGGTTTGGCAGCGAATCGTTTCCGGAATCGATATACCGCGTAGCGAAATTCGAAAAAATCAATGAAAATCAATATATTGCCAAGGGTGAGCTGGTGATTCGCGATTTGAAGCAAGCTCTCGATCTGCCGCTGACCATCCATTTTTCCACAGATGAATCCGGGCGGCAGGTTGCTAAGGCTGAAGGTGAAGTGAGCGTGAACCGGCTCGATTATGGGGTAGGCCAAGGGGCGTGGCAGGATACCCAAGCCGTTGGAAATCCAGTCAAAATCCGTATTTTAGTTATAGCCCACCCGGCTCCTGCCGCGCCGCAATAGGAAAAGGCGTAGCCGCAAGCGTATAAAAAATCAGTAAAAACAATACGGTTAGGGGTGTTCTTCGCCCTGTCTCTCGGGTAGAGTCCTGTTTATGAGGACATTGTTTCATCTCTGGCTCCACCCTTTCTCGCGCAAGGTACGGATTGTGCTTGCCGAGAAGAAACTCGATTTTGAACTGACGATCGAGAAAGTCTGGGAGCGTCGCACCGAGTTTCTCGCCTTGAATCCGGCGGGGGATGTGCCGGTGCTGGTTGAACCGGATGGCACGGTCATCGCCAATTCCCAAGTGATCTGCGAATATCTCGAAGAGGTGTATAACCAGATTGATCTTTTGGGGGCCGATCCAGTGCAGCGCGCCGAAACCCGGCGTCTGATCAGCTGGTTCGATATGAAATTTAACCGCGAAGTGACCGAAAATCTGGTGGGCGAAAAGCTGATGAAGCGTTTCTTGAAGATGGGTGAGCCGCATGGCCCATCGATTCGCGCTGGTCATGCCAATATTCATTACCATCTCGATTATATTGGCTTTCTCACGGAAAAGCGCACATGGCTGGCCGGTGATAATTTTTCTCTGGCGGATATTGCTGCCGCGGCTCATCTCTCGGCGATCGATTATATCGGGGATGTGCCGTGGGAAGAGCATCAAGCCGCCCGCGACTGGTATGCTCGGGTCAAGTCCCGCCCCAGTTTCCAGCCATTGCTGGCTGACCGGATTCCCGGCTTTACTCCGGTTGAGCATTACGAAGACGTTGATTTCTAGACCGTGCCGTATGTGGCTGTTCTCGCGCTTGTATCCCGCCTTGGCGATTTGCTATAGTCACTGACCATGTCTGGATCGGCGCAAAAATCCCTGTTTTGTTTTGGTTACGGCTATAGCTGTGACTGGCTGGGTCATGCCCTGCGTCAGCTGGGTGGATGGAATTTGGCAGGGACAACCCGCGATCCTGAAAAACGACGTCAGATGAAAGAGCACGGTATCCGTGCTTTTCTTTTTGACTATGACCAACCTTTGGAAGACCCGTTGCTGTTTTTGCGTGGGACCACGCATTTGTTGATTTCTACTCCGGCTGATGATGACGGTGATCCGACGTTTCATTTGCATGCCGAAGACATCTTGCGTTTGGAGACCCTAGAGTGGGTAGGATATCTTTCTTCCACGGCTGTATACGGCGACCGCGAGGGCGGCTGGGTTGATGAAGAGTCAGAATTACGCCCTAATTCCAAACGCGGCTCTCGCCGTTTGCGCGCTGAACAACAGTGGATGAGCCTGTGGCGCGATTATGATCTACCAGTTGAAATTTTTCGCCTCGCCGGAATTTATGGCCCGGGACGGAGTGCACTTGATAGCGTGCGCGCCGGAGTCGCCCGCCGTATCAATAAACCTGGACATGCTTTTAGCCGTATCCATGTCGATGATATTGTACAGGTATTACTGGCCTCAATGCAGCAGCCCCGGCCGGGGAATGTCTATAATCTGGCCGATGATCGTGCAGCCCCCAGCCATGAAGTGATTGCCCATGCTTGTGAGTTGCTGGGCCTGACGCCGCCGCCCTTGTTGCAATATGACGAGGCTGATTTGGCGCCGATTACGCGCAGTTTTTATTCCGATAATAAACGTATCCGCAATGAGAAAATTAAACAGACTTTGGGTGTCAACTTGAGACATCCGACTTTTGTCGAGGGGCTAAGAGCCTGTCTTGCGGCAGAAGAAAGCGGTCTTGAAATGATCGCCGCCGCGAGCGGTGTCGAAGGCGGGATGTAATTTAGCCTTGCTTGCGCTTCTTGATGTGCTCGTAAGCATTATAAGGCAGGCGGATGGTCACGGTGGTGCCGACCCCCACGGTTGATTCGATATGTAGATTTCCACCATGCAGTTCAACCAGATCCTTGGTGATTGAGAGCCCCAGACCGGTGCCTTCATGGTCACGGGTATAGGAGGAGGCCGCCTGTTCAAAAGGCCGCGTTACTACATTAATCTTGCTGGCAGGGATACCGATACCGGTATCGATCACACGGATGCAGACATAATCTTCGCGGGGTAGACATTCGACTTTGACCGAACCGCCGGGCTCGGTGAATTTGACAGCGTTCGAAAGCAGATTGAGCAGAATTTGCATCAAGGCACGACGATCAGCCACGATCTGCATGCTATCCTTGGCGATGTCAGTGGTGATGCGGATGCGGCCTTCCTGCGCACGCCCTTCCATCATGTGCACAGCGAGCGGGATAACTTTGGCTACGTTCAACTCCTCGAGGTCCAATTCATATTTTCCGGCTTCGATTTTGGACATATCGAGAATATCGCTGATTAAATCCAGTAAATGTTCCCCGCTTTCGCGGATGCCGGTGATGTAATCCAGGTATTTAGGGGTGCCGATTGGGCCGAGCAATTGCCGTTGCATCATTTCAGAAAAACCGATGATGGCATTCAAGGGGGTGCGCAGCTCATGACTCATATTGGCAAGGAATTGAGATTTGGCAGCATAGGCACGCTCCGAGGCGTCCTTGGCTTCGTGCAGCTCTCGTTCATATAACGTTCGTTCGGTAATATCCTGCATGATGCCGAACAGGGCGGTGACATCGCCATCTTCATCTTGCTCGCACTTACCTTCGCAGCGGACATAGCGCGTATCGCCACCGGGGTGAACCACGCGAAATTCCATGTCGTAATTTTTCTGTTCGATAATGGCGCGCTGGAAGGCCTGCATGACGCGGTTAATGTCGCGCTTATGCACGCGTGCTGTCAGGCTGTCGAGATTGGGTGTAAAGCTCTCGCGGTTGACGCCAAAAATGCGATAGATTTCATCCGACCAGGTGATGATATCGTGACCGATCGGCCAGCGCCAGTGCCCCATGTGGCCCAGAGCCTGTGCCTCGGACAGCATTTGTTCTTGTTGTTTCAGGGCTTCTTCATGTTCCTTGATCGCGGTGACGTCATGACCAACGCTGTAAATCAGGTCGCCGCTACGCTTCTGGCGCCATTCGACCCAGTGGGTGCAGCCGTCTTGGGCGGTGATCCGGGCTTCAAAATCTACGATCAGTCCTTCGCGGGCATCATCTTGCATCAGACTCTGGATGGTGCGTCTGACTGAGGCACGGTCATCGGTGCAGACCAGATCAAGGAAGGTCAGATCGCGCAGCGCCTCGTCGTCATAACCCAGTATCTCGCGGAAACGGCCATTGACCCGGGCGAAGTAGCCGTCACGGGTGCTGACGGCCATGACATCGCTCGACATATCGATGAAATGCTGTAAATCATCGCGACGTGTGGTAGCAGGGGTCGCATTTCCTTTAGGGGCCTTGCTTGCGCTGGAACTCTCGGCGCCGATAATCCGGCTCAAGGAGGATTGCAGACGGGTTTGCAGCGCCGGGTCGAGGGATTCATGATGGTCTGCTTCTGCGCCGCTGACTTCGGAGGCGACCATGAAACGGCGACCATCTGCCAGAGCCAGACGGTCAAAGCGGAACAGGGTGCGGGCGGGAACAGCTTGGCCATGGATCAGAACTTCATGTGATCCTTCATTGATGGTGTCAATATAAGCCCCGGAGCCGCGGCCAAATAGGGATTGCACCCGCAAGGCGTCATCGGGGTCGGCAAATTCAATTAAATCAGAAAGTTTCTGTCCCTTGGCTTTGGCCGGCGTCAGGTTAACCAGAGTGGCGAACGCCTTGGTCGCATGAATGACAATCCCGGCCTCGTCGATGACAAAGCGGGCTTCATTTTCATTGATCTCGACCTGTGATCTGGCCGAGGGGCCAGAGCGAGAGGCGGACTTTGATGCAGACTTGCGAGATTTCGCAGCGGTTTTGGCGGCCATGAACAGTGCCTTTTGAAGAACCTGTCCTGAAAGATTATCGAAAGGATTCGCTCGTGTCCACCGTGGTGGCGGGTTTTCAACAAGGTATCCCGGGTCGCGCAGCGCCGACCGGGTAAATACCGGGGCCGCCGAGCCATAACGGCTGGTTTTTTCAGTCAACGCAGTTCTCCCACACAATCAGCGGCGGCTCATTCTGACGAGGGCCTGCCACTTATTTGTACTTCCCACACGCACCAGCATGGAGGGCAGGGTTTAATAAATAGTTAATGAAAGGTTAATACGTTTCCGTAAGATAGAGGGCTTGCTTGGAAATTCTATCTAACCCTTTGATTTCAATTTCTCTTTTTAGTGCGGAACTTTTGTCGGGCCACTGCTCCTGATGGACCAGAGTGAGGGGAGTTCTCCCCCGCAGATATTTGGCGCCTTTGCCCGATTCGTGCTGAGCCAAACGGCGCGGCAGGTCGCTGGTGATGCCAGTATAAAGCGTATCATCGGCGCAGCGCAGGATATAAACCGTCCATGTCATGGGCGGTATTATACAGTAAGAAGGGGCCCCGAAATTAAGGATTTTTTGTCAGTCCTGCCTCTAGAATGTTGGCAGTAGAGTAAAGCAGGAGTGGTGCGCTGGTTATGGGGGCGGAAATACCTTCATTAAGCAAAGAATTCAAAAACAAATCATGTCCGGCTGATTTGCCGATGTACGATTCTGGAATCAATCCTCAGGGTACTCCGGCGTCATTAGCGCAGGTGATTACGGCGGCGGCTCCCCATGCACGGATCGTACATTTTGCCGATACCAATCATTTTGATCCATCCGTACGCGGCAAGATGGCAGAGCAGGCCAATCTGGATGCTTTAAAAAAATCAGGTTTTACCGACATTGCGATTGAGTCATCGCGGGGGTTGCAACACTGGAACAACAAGTTGGTTGACGGAGCGTTGACCCGCCCTGAATTTGAACAGAAAATAAATATGGCGATCTCTGTAGCGCAGGGTAATGAGGAAGGTCAATGGACGCGCCAAATTGGCAAGATGGCTGAGTATGCCCGCGATCAGGGGATGCGGCTGCACTTTGCCGATCCGAATAATGGCGAAGGCTGGTGTGATCAGAAATCGCCTGAGGCCGAATATGAGCGTTGTGAAAAGGAGCGAGTGCTGGATCGATATGATGATACCGGGGCGCTGGGCCCGGCGTTGCGAGACCCCACAAAAGACAAAGTTTTTCTGTTATACGGCGCCGCCCACTTCTCTCTTGATAATGGTTCCCGCGAGGCCGCAGGGGGCAATTTTTTGAAACTGGATGTTTACAAGGATCGGCAGGCTTACGAGGGCAACAAGATTGATTATAAGGCCGATCATCAATCAGGAATTCCAACCAACCAGATCAAACCGGATCTGGTCTACCTGATCGATGAACAGCGGGTTTATACAACGTGCCAGACGGCTCCGGCCTTGAAACAGGATGTTGAAGCTTTGGGTCCGGAAAAACCGGCAGCGACAATGGCGGCCCCGATGCCTGAATCCGCTCCGCTACAAAAACCGTTGGCGGCTGGACTCTGATTAACCAGACAATTAGCCCGCTAGCGCTTCAAGCCAAATGGTTTCCTGCTCTTCCAGTTCCTGTGTGATCTTTTGGTACTGGGTTTGTGTGCCGGAAATATCTTTGCCACTGCTGTAAAAAGTCGGGTCGGCCATCAAGGCTTCCAGTTCCGCTTTCTTATGGGTTAATTGACTGATTTTCTTTTCGGCATCGGCGGCTTTGCGTTTGGCGACCGGATCTGGTTTTTTCGCCTCGGTGACCGGGACCGATTCCATAGCGGCAGTTGAGGCTTTGGTGTCTTCCTTGTCCCGGGCCTTGCGTTCGGCGGCGCGCTCTTCGCGGCGTTGCTGTACGGTGAACTTGCGGTAATCCTCAAGGTCGCCGTCAAAATCCTGACACCGGCCATCTTTGATCAACCACAGCCTGTCAGCCACGCGCTCGACCATATGTGGATCGTGGCTCACAATAATGATTGCCCCTTCATAGGCATTGAGGGCCTGCACCAGCGCCTCTCGTGCATCAATATCAAGGTGGTTGGTTGGTTCATCGAGCAGAAGAAGATGCGGGGCGTCAAAGCTCATGAATGCAAAGAGTAGACGTGCCTTCTCGCCGCCGCTTAAGGATGATATTTTATTGTTAGCTAGATCATGGGAGAAACCAAAAGCTCCTAGCTTGGCCCGCACATAGGATTCCTTGACCCCCGGATCGCGTTCGCTCATCAGTTTGAGCATTTCCAGATAAGGCGTCGATTCAACATTCAGCTCTTCAGTCTGGTGCTGGGAAAAATACCCGATCCGCAGTTTCCCCGAACGAAACATCTCGCCCCGCATCGGGCTTAATTTTCCGGCAATCAGTTTCATCATGGTCGATTTACCGTTGCCGTTAGCGCCCAGCAAGGCAATACGGTCGTCAAAATCGACGTTTTCCATCAGGTTGCGCAAGACTGGCTGGCCTTCGCTATAGCCAACATCGGCGTTTGTGATGGAAATCATCGGTGAAGGTATGGGTTCGGGATTGGGGAAGTGAAAACGCACGGTGCGTTCAGCTATCACAGCTTCGACCAGATCCATTCTTTCCATGGCCTTGACCCGACTCTGTGCCTGCCGGGCTTTGCTTGCTTTGGCCTTGAAGCGGTCGATGAATTTTTGCATATGGGCACGTTCGGCCTGTTGCTTTTCAAACATCTTCTGCTGAAGACCCGAACGCAGGATACGCTCGTTTTCGAAGGCGTCGTAATTACCGCCGTATAGAGTCAATTTTTGTTTATCAACGTGAATGACATGATCAATACATTTATTAAGTAGTTCGCGGTCATGCGAAATAATCATCAAGGTATGCGGATAGGATAGCAAATAAGTTTCCAGCCACATGATCGCTTCAAGGTCGAGGTGGTTGGTTGGTTCATCGAGCAGCAGAAAATCGGGCTCAACAAACAAGGCCGCCGCCAAGGCCACGCGCATGCGCCAGCCGCCGGAGAAAGAGGAGAACGGTTCGGTTAACTGATGTTCTTTAAAACCGAGACCGGTCAGCAGGGTGGCGGCCTTCGCCGGGGCGGAGTAGGCATCCATATCGGCCAGACGTTGGTAAATTTCGGCCAGTTCGTTGGCATCGGCTTCTGTTTCGGCGCGGTGCCACAACGCGGCCATTTCTTCATTGGCTGCCAGCACCAGATCAATCAGCGGGGTATCCGTTTCAGGGATATCCTGCCGAACCATGCCAAAACGCTGGTGACCACTTAAGTTGATCGAACCGCCATCAGGTTGCAAATCGCCGGAAATCAGTTTGAACAGGGTCGATTTCCCCGCGCCGTTGATTCCGACCACGCCCACCCGCCAGCCATCGGTTACGTTGATGCTCGCGTTCTCGATAATGACGCGACCGCCGATGCGATAGGTCAGGTTGGCAATACTCAGCATGGTGTCGTTCCCTTGGGCGTCCTAGGGCGTGCTTATCGCATGGAACAGCCGCTCAGGGGAAGAAGATTCTGGCTATTTCCCTGATCCCGACCACCAAAAAAGGCGCTTTAGTTGCCAATCCGGGGGGAAATCATATTGCTGGTGTTGAGCAGGTCAAACACAGTTTTACGTTTGATCGTGTCCACCGGCCCGCCTTCAACGATCACCGTTTCCAGGGTCGAAGGGTTACCCTTGCCGGTGCAGCTATTGAAAATCATATCGACTTTGTAGGCAAAGCCCTTGGTTGCCTGCTGCCATTTAATCGGGTTGTTGAAGGCATAGTTACTGTTGGTGTCGCTAAATTGGAACGAAAGCCCTTCTTTGCAGGAGAGCTTTTCCTCGCTTAAGGTTGAATTCATCAGTGGTACTGGGGCGGCGCCTGTGCCCTCAAGCGCCCCGCGGATGGCGGTACGGTTCATGGTGTTCAGTTCGAGCCGCTGGCGATCCAGCATTTGCAGAGTTTGCTCCAGCGTCAGGACTTGGCCGTCCTTGATAGCACCAGTCAGGCGGCTGACACGATCCATCATATCGCGGTCGTTCTTGAAAAATTTCTGGTTGGTGCTCTCGCCGCCGCTTGGCAAGCTCATACCCATATTGGCGCAGCCAGAGGATAGTACGCCTGCAGCGGCGATTATGCTCGCGGCGGCCAGTCGGTTAAAACTCAGAGGGCGAGATACCTGTGTATTTTGCATGACGTTTTTTCCTGCCTGCCAGTATTGTTTCTTGATTTTGTCGTACCCTGCCGGATTGATCCGGATTTGTCAAAATCAGGGTGTTGTGCGCCGCACAGAGAGGGGGATTATTCTTTATTGGCAGGTACAGGCTGCCGGTTTACGGGGCGGCACTATTTGCTGGTGCGGGGCAATCGCACCGCGAAAATCGCTGCCATAGGCGGGTAGCCGGACGATTTCGTCAGGTGAAATGCCCAGTGCCCCTAAAGTCGGGTGATCGAGCAGATCGGCGGGTTTGAACATGGTGCTCTGGCTGCTGATATTGAAGATGCACAATAATGTCTGTTCCGGGTTACGGCGCGTAAAGGCCAGCAACGGATACATGGTGGGTAATACGTGGCCATCCCCTGTGGGTGAGGACGCTGCGTGCTCGCTCCACGCCAACGTCACATCACCCTTGTTTTGCAAAAGGGCGGGCTGCTGCTGGCGCCAGGCAAGCAAGGACTTCATAAAGTTCAGCATTGATCCTGGATCTTGCAGCTGTTTATTGACCGCCAGATGATAATGTTCATCCGCGACTGGCAGATAGGCATAGTTACTGCCGGAAAAGCCGCCATTAGCACTGCCGGACTGCCACGGCATGGGGGTGCGCGCGCCGTCGCGGCAAAATTCAAGTCCTTTTGTTGCCGCAATCGGATCCTTGATTCGGTCCTGGGGGATGTCACGTGGCACTGTGGCATCGGGCAGGCCCAGTTCTTCACCCTGATAAAGGGATAGGCTACCGGGCAGCACAGCCATCAGTTTCATGATTTGGCGTAAGGCCTGATCGCGATAGGCTTCTGGCACTTGTTCACTGACATGGGTGGCGGTGCGGGGGCTGTCATGATTGCTGATGGCATTGCAATGTCCCCCTTGTGGAAAGCGATCAAAAAAGCCGCGAATCAGGTCCTGCAAATATTGATGACCGGTTTTATACTGGATGGCACGAAAGGCATCGGTGTAGCACATGTCGAGGCCCGTGGCGGCATCGACATATTCTGTTGCCAGCGCAACCGGATTCCGCCCCCCCTCACGGCCGCAAATGACTTCGCCCAGTGTGGTTTTTTTCTGCGGGTAGCTATCCATGAGCTGACGGATGCGTGCAGCCAGCTCTATGGTTTGGGATTGGCAGTGGCTATGGGCAAAATATTGACTGTCCCAGCCGCGCCCGTCATTCATCCAGGGGTTGTCACGGAATTGAGGGTCGTAATTGGCATAGGACAGGGAGTCATAACGGAAGCCGTCGACTCCCATATCCAGCCAGAATTTCATATCGGCCAGAGCAGCGTCTTGTACCTTGGTGCTGTTAAGGTTCAGGGCAGGCTGACTTTTCAGGAAATGATGGAGATAATATTGCTGACGGGTATCGTTCCATTCCCAGGCGCCGCCGCCAAATACCGAGAGCCAGTTATTGGGTGGCTGGCGCTGGCCATCAACCATGTGCCCATCATGCCAGACAAAAAAGTCAGTATAGGGCTCTTGGCGGTTGACGCTGGCCTTAAACCATTCATGCTGGTCGGACGTATGTGGTAAAACATCATCCATATAAACGCGCAGACCCCGTTTATGCGCTTCGTCCAGCAATTGGCGAAAATCATCCAGCGTGCCATAAACAGGATTGATCGCCCGGCGATCGGTGACAGCATAGCCGCCATCGCCTTCGGGTCCTGCTGGTGAGGGATAAATCGGTGATAGCCAAATGGCATCAACATTCAGTCCACGTACATAATCAAGTTTGCTGATGATGCCCTGTAAGTCACCGTGGCCGTCATTGTCTGAATCACAGAAAGTTGCCGGGTAAATCTGATAGATGATTTCCGTTGGCCGCCCTTGGTGGGCAGGAGGTATCCCTGCCGAATTCTGTGCATCCATGACAATCCCCCTGAGAAGGACATGCGCGGTTTTGGGCCGCTGTTTCTTGTTGTATGCGCCGATCATGGCACAAGGGGGGGTGCGGGTAAATTATTGCTTATGATGCAGTGCATAAAAACGGGCCCCGGCGGGGCCCGTTTCTTGTCATGCAGATAAAAAGGAGTTTAGTTGGTACCGTATTTGACATTGCAGCCGTAGGGTTGCGTCGTGGCGGTTTCAACGGGTTGGCCGGCGATCAGGGCGTCGATGGCGCTCCGGACATGGTTGCGGGCGGTTTTGACACCCTCATGGCGGGGGCTGGGGTCGCTATCAATCGCGCCCGCATAGGCCAGCACACCGTCTTTATTGATCACAAACATATGCGGGGTGGTTTTGGCTTGATAGAGCCTGCCGATTTCACCGCTGGCGTCCAGCACATAGTGACTGGGTTTCCCTCCATTTTTCTCCAGTGTGGCTTGGGCAGTTTCAGCGGTCAGGTTGCCCTGTTGCCCGGCGGCTGAGGAGTTGATGCTGATCCAGACAACACCTTTGCCTGTAGCTTCTTCTTGTAAGCCCTGCATGTTTTTCGTGTCGTAATGCTTGATAACAAACGGGCATTCCGGATTGTTCCACTCGAGTACGACAATCTTATCCTTGAGGTCTGAGAGCTTGACGGGCGTGCCTTTGATGTCGGTGGCGGCAAAGTCCGGGGCGGGTTGGCCCACGACCGGGCCTTCGTTGGCGTGGACTAGCGCGGGCGCGGCCAAAAAGGCAATAGCCAGAATTGTCATGACAGGTTTCAGCAGGCGTTTCATAGGCGTCTTACTCCGTTTGAGGGTTGATAAATCTTAATTACCTGATGGTCGCAGCTACCAGTGCCGGAGTCAGGATTTGCGGTAATACCACCGGTGCCGGACGAAGACCGCTGTCTGGGTCGCGTGGCCCGTAATACACGTAGAGCGGCACCCCTTTGCGTCCATGGCTGTCGAGAAATTTTGTTATCTCGGGATTCTGGTTGGTCCAGTCACCCTTCAAGGCGCGGACACCCTTTTCTGCAAACAGCATCCGGGTTTCCGGAATATCAAGGGCAACCCGCTCATTGACCTTGCAGGTAATGCACCAGGCAGCGGTCATGTCAACGAAAACGGCTTCATCTCCCTGCAGCAATTCATCCAAGCGGTTTTGGGAAAATGATTCCCATATGCCGTCCGCGGGGATGTGACTGGCCACTGTCGCCGGGGCTTTCATCGGCAGAGGCTTTAAGGCTTCGGCAAAACCAGTGGCCAGACCGGCAATAAAAATCAGCAAGATCAGGCTGCTCACCAGAAAGCGGGCCAATTTATGCTGCGGTCTGTGCCCCCACGCCCATAAGGTGAAAGCGACCGCAATCATCCCGGTCAGGGCGGCCAGAATCGACATCCCTCCGGCTTGCTGCGCAAAAACCCAGACCAGCCAGGCTGCCGAGGCGTACATGGGAAAAGCCAGAAATTGCTTGAAAGTTTCCATCCATGCCCCGGGACGCGGAAGCAATTTGCGTAAGGGGGGGATTAATGTCAGTAGCAAGTAAGGCAGCGCCAATCCCAGTCCAAGCGCCAGAAAAATAGTCATCCCCTGAACGGCAGGCTGGGTCAGGGCAAAACCCATTGCCACGCCCATAAAAGGTGCAGTACAGGGGGTCGCCACCAGTGTGGCCAAAACGCCGGTAAAAAAAGCGCCGCGCCACCCGTTTTGCTGCGCCAGTTTCTGTCCTGCATTTGTGAAGGATCCCTGCAGCAAAAAAACTCCGGAGAGATTGAGGCCGATTACAAATAGCAACAAAGCTAGAGCATAGACCACCATCGGATTTTGCAGCTGGAACCCCCAACCGATCTGGGCTCCCCCGGCCTTGAGTGCCATCAAAATGGCGGCAATCAGGGAAAAACTCAGGATGATACCAGCGGTGTAGGCTAAACCGGAGACCGCAGCATAGGTTTGTTCTTTATCGCTCATTTTCGACAGGCTGATCGCCTTGAGGGACAGTACCGGAAAGACGCAGGGCATCAAATTGAGAATCAGGCCGCCAAGTACAGCAAACAGAAGGGCGGTTAGTAAGGAGAGGGGCTGGCTTGGCCCTGGGGCGGCGGTTAGGGGCGAATTATCACTGGCAAAAGACGGCGCTGCGGTGCCTGCCGCCGGGATGGTAGCCGTCAGTGTTAGTTCAACACCTTGTAATATATTATCTTTATCATTGTATGTGAGAAGTGTACGTATGTCTTTGATCTCGGTCAGCGCGCGGTCGCCGCGCTTCTGGCGGAGGATTAGGCTGTCCTTATCGGTGGTGATGGTAACCGTGGCCGGATTGTCGACGACCCCCCATTCATAGGGGATCAAAGCCGCTGTATCTATCTGTATGTTTTGCATATCAGAGGGATTTTGCGGTGTTACAGTCGCTATCAGCACACCGTTCTCTTCGCTGTATGTGCCCGACCATCCCTCTGTACGCGGCATTTTGCTGCGGGCATCCGTTATGAGTGTGGTGTGGTTGATTACTGTGCCGTCATTTAATGTGAAGCTATGGCGGCTGGTTTCGGGGATGCAGATATCCTTGCAAACCAAAATGGTAAATTCGGCGGCGAGGGTGAGGGGGCCTGTGGGCAGGGGGTCTGGTGCCTGAATACGCTGCAGCAAAATGGCTGTATCTTCATAGCCATAATTCAACAAGCCGCTATAGAGGATTTTGTGCGGTGTGGGCCAGTTAATTTCACTTGCTACAAAACCAGCGGGCAAAGTCCAGAAAATCTCAGGGGGGGTTCCGGAATCTCCGGCATTGATCCAGTAGCTATGCCAGCCGTCTTCTAGTGTTTGTTCAATTGCGATCGTCAGGATTTCTCCGGCTGCGAGAGTATTGCGTTCGGGCAGGACACGGATTTGGGCGTGACGGGGTTCTTCGCTGGCGGGGGTTTGGGCCTGAGCCGGTGCCGGGATTAGCAGCGTGGCTATATATAATGTGTGAAGTAAAAACCGTGTCCGGCGCATGTGCGGCTAATCCTCTGATTTAAAGACTATAATAATGTAACGCATTCAGGCCTGCCGTCCATCGCCCTTTCAGCAGAAACAGGGATTTGTTGGAATGTATATTTGACATAATATTAATTGTCATGTAGTCTCTTAGTCACTGTTTCGCTCTATGAGGGGAGTTTACCGTTATGACTACACCGACACCGCACGCCTTGGGGGCTCATGCCGATCTGGCTGTAACGCCAGAAGAAGATCAGGCTTTTGAAGCTTTGGCGCGCTCACTGACGGAGTCAGCAGGCCTTGCGTCCGCGGCCCCGCAGGCGATGAATTTTGCCGAACATCAGCTGAACGTCGCCCACATTCAAGGTCGTGGCAGTAAATCCACCCAGACGTTCAAGCCCTCTTGAGCTTGCCTTGGTTTCTTCGCCGCTTGATCCGCCTGTGATCGAATCGCATACGTGCCCTTGACTCCCGCAGCGCGTCATGGGGAAATAGGCCCTGTTTCCAATAAAAACACAATTGCAGGGACCAAGCCATGAGCGGGCACGCCAGTATGAAAACCCAAACCTCTTCCGATTCATTATCCGGCCAGCCCCTGTGGGCACCGACGAAAACTCAGGCCGAGGGCACCCAGATTTTCCAATTTGCTCGCGAGATCGAGCGCCGCACCGGCCAGACCCTGCCTGATTATCAATCGCTGTGGCGTTGGTCGATTGAAAATACGGGCGCGTTCTGGGATGCGGTCTGGGATACGTGTGGTGTCATCGGAGACAAGGGGACTATCCAGTTACAAGATGGTGATCAGATGCCGGGGGCGCAATTTTTCCCCGTTGCCCGGCTGAATTTTGCCGAAAATTTGTTGCGTCGTCGGGATGACGGGATTGCCATGATTTTCCGTGATGAAAAGGAAGATGAGCGTTCTCTGACCTTTGCTGATGTTTATGAACAGGTCAGTCGCTGGTCGCAGGCCCTGCGCGCCGCCGGGGTCACATCAGGTGATCGCGTGGCGGCCTTCATGCCGAATATGCCCGAAACCATGATTGCGATGTTGGCTACGGCTACGCTCGGGGCGATCTGGTCTTCGGCATCGCCTGATTTTGGGACCCAAGGCCTGCTTGATCGTTTTGGACAGGTTGAGCCCACCGTCTTTGTCGCGGTTGATGGTTATTTTTATAACGGCAAGACGATTGACTGCCTGAGCAAAGTGCGCGAGGTACAACCACAACTGCGGGGCTTGAAGAAAACTGTCATTGTCCCCTTTACCCATTCCCGGCCTGACCTTTCGGGGTTTGTTGATACGGTGACTCTTGGCGACTTTATCGCCCCTTATGCGGCTTCCGAGATTGCTTTCAATCGTGTGGCGTTCAACCATCCTTTATTCATCATGTTTTCAAGCGGCACCACCGGTATCCCTAAGTGTATTGTTCACGGCCACGGCGGCACCTTGCTCCAGCACCTGAAAGAGCACCGTTTGCAATGTGATATCCGCCGTGATGACCGAGTCTTTTATTTTACAACATGTGGCTGGATGATGTGGAACTGGCTGGTGAGCGCACTGGCAAGCGAGGCCACCCTGTTGTTGTTTGATGGCTCGCCGTTTTACCCGAATGGCCGTGTTTTGTGGGATTTCACCACCACCCATCACTGCACCTTGTTTGGTACGGCGGCCAAATATATCGATGCCTTAAAGGCCAATAATATTCGCCCGATCGACCAGTATGATCTTACTGATTTACGCACCGTTACCTCGACCGGGTCGCCACTGGTGCATGAAAGCTTTGATTTTGTCTATAGCGCTATCAAGAAAGATGTGCATCTGGCTTCGATCTCGGGTGGCACAGATATTGTCTCCTGTTTTGTTCTGGGTAATCCGCTTTCACCCGTGTGGCGCGGGGAAATTCAGGGCGCTGGGCTCGGGATGGCAGTCGATGCGTTTGATGATGATGGCCAGCCGATCCCGGCGGGGGCCGGAAGCGGTGAACTGGTTTGTACCAAACCTTTCCCCAGTATGCCGGTGGGGTTCTGGAACGATGATGATGGCGCCAAGTACAAGAAGGCCTATTTTGAACGTTTTGATAATGTCTGGTGTCATGGTGACTGGATTGAGCGTACGGTTCATGGCGGTTTTATTATTCATGGCCGTTCGGATGCGACCCTCAATCCCGGCGGGGTGCGGATTGGCACGGCAGAGATTTATCGTCAGGTTGAGCAGATCCCCGAAGTGTTTGAGTCGATTGCTGTCGGACAAGATTGGGACAATGACGTGCGAGTCATTCTGTTTGTCCGGATGAAGGAGGGGCAAACCCTGACCGATGATGTCAAAGACCGGATCAAAAAGCAGATCCGTATTGGGGCATCCCCCCGGCATGTCCCGGCCAAAATCATTCAGGTGACTGACATCCCACGGACAAAGTCGAACAAGATCGTTGAATTGGCGGTGCGTGAGGTCATTCATAACCGTCCAGTTAAGAATGTAGAGGCGCTGGCCAACCCTGAGGCGCTAGCGCTGTATAAAGATCTGGCCGAATTGCAGAATTAGGCGTTTGCCTCATTTTCTTGTGTCGGGTGTACTTTTTCCTGTATACCCTGCGGATGATATAGCCATAATACCGGTCACAAAAGCATGATACTCGGGCCTGCCTTTTTACGTCAGAATTTCTTGGCAGCGTTTTCAGCGCCGCTAGCTACACCTCATGCGGTTTTAAAGCAGGCGGCAGATGAAAATGCGGCAGTGATGGCCGACTTTTTTAAAGCTGATGATTATGTGGTGGTCAAGGCTTGGGGCTGGGATCCCGAGGATTATACTGCCGATTATGTTGCCACGGCCCTGATCCCGCATCTTGATATGTGTGATCAGGAGAGTAATAAGCTGACATTGAATATTTACACTCCCAATCAAGACAGACAACTGGGCTATTTGGAGTTTTATGCCAATGGCCGGATGCAGCTTCCCTTTGTATCGTGTCGTCTGCTGCCGTCTTGTCAGGATTTGGTGCTGGTGCACGAGGTCTATGAGGCGGCGCTGGTGCAGGCAGAAAAGGCCGGCTTGGTACAAACCCCGAAGACGCCATTGCCTGCCATGATGCGTGAGGCGTTTACCCGGGCCGCCGCTGGCAGAGTTGAGACGGCACGCCTTCATATACGTCCTTATCATCCTGCCGACAGCGATAAAATTGCCTTATATCCTTATGAGGGCGGTCATGAATGCTCGGGTTATTTTGCTAAAGAAGTGGCCGGAATTGAAATGGGTCAGCTCTATGCTGGAATTTTTGCCAAGGTCACGGGGGAACTCGTAGGAGAACTGGGGTTCTGGCAAGATGAGCTTGAGAGGTCGCGGATGTCGTATCAAATCAAACCGGTTTGGCGCGGGCAGGGGCTGGCCTCTGAAGCCCATCAGGCGGGATTGGCCTGGACAGACCGGTTCTTGCCGCAGCCCATTCGCTGTGCAGAATTTGTGCTTGGCAACCATCAGTCTCAATCGGTCTTGAGAAAATCAGGATTCAACAGGACAGGCGAGGTGACGTGCCAAACTCCCGGTTTTGAGGGCGTCACCGTGGTCGTCATGGAACGCCCGCAAGCTGGTTTTGCACCTGCGGGGCTGTAAGTCTCCTTCCCCATCAGATTTATTTTTGTAGATGATCAAGCGGTTTTCCCCCTATAACTCTGGGGTGGGCGTAGCGTTAGAAGCAAGATATTGCCGAGGGTGTTGTGGTTACTGAGTCTTCTTTGAAATTCAGACATATAGTCGAAAATCTCTCCTCCAATCCCGGGGCGGAAATTGTCCGTTATGGGCGGCGCAAAGCCGGTGTGCTTTCGCTCGGGCAGGGCGAAGGTGATATTGCCACCCCGGATTTCATCATGCGCGCCGCCGAAGAGGCAATGAGGCAGGGTAAAACCTTTTATGGCCCGGTGCTGGGTCATGAGGAGTTGCGTCAAGAAATCGCTACCTACTATGCCAGACTGCATCATGTGGATTTGCCATCGCACCGTGTCTTTGTTACGGGCTCGGGCACTACGGCGATGCATCTGGCTTTGACGGCTTTGCTGGATGAGGATGAGGAGGCTGTGGCTGTAACGCCCATTTGGAAAAATCTGGTGGGGGCGGTGGAGTTGGCCGAGGCACGTGTGCGTGAAGTTCCTTTGCGCTATCAGGAGGGTGTCTGGCATCTTGATATGCAGCAGCTGTTTGATTCCTGCACCCCACAAACCAGAGTTATTCTTGTAACGTCACCCTCAAACCCTGCCGGTTGGGTGATGACCCGCGAGGAGATGAGAACCCTGCTGGAGTTTACCCGCGCACGCGGTATCTGGATTCTTTCAGATGAGGTCTATGCCCGTACAACCTATGAGCTGGTGCATGCGCCGAGTTTCCTTGAGGTCGCGGAACCGGATGATCTGCTGTTTGTTGTTAACAGCTTTTCCAAAAACTGGGCGATGACCGGCTGGCGGCTGGGGTGGCTGGTAGGTCCTGCGGCGGCGGAAGCGGCAATTCGCGATATTGCGATCTATGATAATATGGGTCCACCCAGCTTTACCCAGTTTGGTGGTCTGGCGGCCTTGCGTCACGGTGAGGATTTTATCGAGCAGCAGCGTCAGTTATGGCGAGCCAATCGTGATCTGGTACATGAGACGTTCCGGGCCTCTAACCGGATTGAGGCGGAAAAACCAGCTGCCACGTTTTATAGCTTCTTTAAGGTTGAGGGCGAACCTGATTGTTTGGCGTTGGCCCGGCGCCTGATTGATGAGGTATCTTTGTCGATGGCCCCCGGTTGCGCCTTTGGTAAGGTTGGGCAGGGTTATATGCGTATGTGTTTTGCTGTGTCACGGCCCAAGCTTGAGGATGCCCTTGACCGTTTGCAAACGGCATTGAAGAGGTAAAGATATGAAGCGTGGCTATTTCGGGGTCGGGGTCGAAGGGATCAGCAAGGAAGGTAATGTTGGCAATTTGCTGCGATCAACTCACGCTTTCGGCGGCAGCTTCTTTTTTACAATAGCGCCGGGGCTTGATGTCGAGGGCATGCGGGTTTCTGATACGTCCGGGGCCTTTGATCATGTACCTTATTATCAGTATAATAAACTTGATGATCTGCTTTTGCCTCAAGGATGTACGCTGGTGGGCGTTGAACTGGCCATGGACTCGATAGAGTTGCCCAGTTTCCGCCATCCGATCCGGGCCGCCTATGTGCTGGGTCCAGAGATGGGTAGTCTGTCGCCTGCCCTGACCGAGAAATGCGATTTTATTATCAAAATTCCGATGAAGTTCTGCGTCAATGTCGGAGTGGCGGGGGCGATTGTTATGTATGATCGCCTTATTTCCAATAATCGATTCCCTGATCGCCCCGTCAAAATGGGGGGGCCGGATATCGGTGTTATGAAGCCGGTGTCTTCTCACCCCAAGCGACCATTTACGCGCAAGAAGATCAGGGCAGAGGCCTAAGTCTGACGGGGGTAGGTTTTTTCTGTTTGGCATGCCCGTGGAGGGCGATATACTAGGCCAGATTTCTTACTCTGGCCCTTGAGCCGGTTCTTACTATCCCCTGTTCTAAGATAATAGGTTTTCCTCATGAGCAAACAATATCTGGTTTTGGCAGCAGTTTTATGGGTCATGGTGGCGGGATTGGCACCGGCACAGGCGGCGGAGCCGCGCACAGTGGGAACGTTTGGCAAATGGCAGGCTTGGGTGCTGGAGGATGAGTCCGGCAAGGTTTGTTATATGCTCGCGAGCCCTGAGAAGCATAGTGGGGCCTATAAGGCGCGAGGCGATATCTATGCCCTGATCACGCACCGCCCAGGTGAAGGTAGTAAAAATGTGTTCAGCTATATTGCCGGATACGATTACCAGCCGGGCAGCGGTGTCAGCCTCAAGATCGGTGAGAAGACCTTCCCGCTGTTCACGCATAAAGATACGGCCTGGGCGCAGGATGCGACCTTTGATAACGCCATCACCGAAGCTATCCGTAAGGGTTCAACCATGGTGGTGACCGGAACCTCGGCGCGGGGGACACTGACAACTGACAGCTTTAGCCTGAAAGGTTCAGGCGGGGCGCATGATGCAATTAGTCGTGAATGCGGAATCTAGAGGGGCCGAGATTTCTCGGCTCAAAGGCAAGAGACGCAAAAGTTCACTTATGATTACACATAACACAGGCTTATCCCCTGAAAATAACTGATATTATGAAAAATCAAGGTTGCGGTAGCAAAAGAGCTATGCTAACCATTCACAATCCCGTGTACATTATAGTGACAGTCAATATTTTATTAATGATTGTCCCTACCGACATGGTTGGTGTGACTGACGGGATAACAGGCGTAACAACATAAGTAACTGATGAATGCTTCATCATAAACATTCAAGGCACACCCCCCACCACTGGCAGTCTATGCTGGGTAAGGTCAATTCGTACCTGCCGCTGCGCCAGCGTGATGTTTTAACACGCGAAGGCAAGATGCGGATGCGCTATGTTGTTTCGGGTGTGGCCCTGAGCGTCTTGCTGCTGGCTGGAACGTCAGTGGCCACAATCAATCTGGCTTCTTTGGCGGCGCAAATCCCTGCGAATGCGCGTATGGCGCAACTGGCCTCTATCGAACCGGCTTCGGGTCTCTCACAGGCGGCTTCTTTGATGGTCATGGATGGTGACCGCGATCCGGTGGCGGCTGAGCGTCTGGCCGCAGCACAAAAGCGTTTGCATCGCTACAAGAGTTTAAATGACACTGATACAGTGGCTCATGCCTCTCAAGAATATGCGGCATTGGCCGAAGCTCCGGCGGTTGACTCCAGCCTCCCGCGTGAAGAAGAAATTAAGATCGGTAAGGGTGATACACTGGGCGGTGTTTTAAAGCGTGCCGGATTATCGGGGGCAGATTCCCATCAGGTGATACAGGCGATGAAAGGGTATTACGATCCCCGCGATATCAAGCCTGGCCAGGTGCTGAATTTACGTTTCGAGCCCTCAGCCTCAGAGGGGGGTCACCAATTTGCCTCTTTGCAGATGCAGCTCGATCCGCTGCGTTCTTTAAGCTTGCAACGTTCAGGCCCAGAGAGTTTCAGTTCATCGATTTCTGAAAAAGAAGTACGGAAGAAGATTGAGGCCCGGCGGACAGAAATTGAAAATTCGCTTTACGGTTCGGCTTTGAAGTCGGGCTTGCCGCGGGCTGTGGTGGCGGAAGCTATTCGGATCTATTCCTATGATGTCGATTTCCAGCGTGATATCCAACGTGGCGATAGCATCGAAGTTCTCTATGAACAATACCAGACTGAAGATGGCCATCAGGTCAAAACGGGTAATGTTCTAATGGCGCGGATCAATGTTGGCGGTCAGATCAAAACAGCCTATCGCTATGAAGGTAAGGATGGTCATGTCGATTACTTTACGCAGGATGGTAAAAGTCTGCGTAAGACGATCATGATGACGCCGATTGACGGTGCGCGTATTTCCTCTGGCTTTGGTATGCGGAAACATCCGGTGCTGGGCTATAGCAAAATGCACAAGGGGATGGATTTCGCGGCGCCGACGGGTACCCCGATTTTTGCCGCCGGTGACGGTACTGTTGAAAAGGCTAGCCGTTTCAGCTCCTACGGAAATTACGTAAAAATTCGTCATGCTGGGGGTATGAAGACCGCCTATGCGCATTTAAGCCGGTACGGTAAGGGCATTACCCCGGGTACGCGTGTCAAACAGGGTCAGATTATCGGCTATGTTGGTACGACCGGTCGTTCGACCGGCCCGCATTTGCATTTTGAAGTTCTGGTGAACGGTGTTCAGGTCAATCCGCGCAGCATCAAGGCGCAGCAGGGTGAGCCGCTGAAAGGGACGGAGTTGGCCTCTTTTAAAGAGAGTATCCGCAAACTGGATACCCAGTACACTGGCCTGACCAAGGGTCTCGAGATGGCCAGCGCTTCACAGGCCGCTGTTAACTAGGACCGTTTTCCATTTCTCTTGACGTCTGGCTTGCCAACGCGCAAGACTATTCCCCAATCCATAATAATAAAAGACAGATGACAGGGGACTATCATGACGCATTTTTCCTATACCGATAAAGCGAACAAACAGGGCGATATTCTCGTTGTACCCGTGTTTGATAAGCCGGGTGACGCTGCTGTTTCCCGGATGGTTGATGACCGTTTGGGCGGCGCGGTCGCACATGCGGTGAATACCGATCAGAATTTCAAAGGTAAGGCAGGACAGACGTTGGTTGTGCCTGCTCCGGCTGATAGCGGCTACAAGAAACTCATTCTGCTGGGCTTGGGTTCGGGTAAAGCCATGGACTCTTTGCGCGCTGAAACGATTGGTGGAAAGCTCCACGGGGCGGTTTCCGCAACAGGTATGGCGAGGGTGACGGTTCTGGCTGATGATTTCAGGGGGGATACAGCGTCACTGGCAGCCGATCTCGCCAATGGATTTTTGCTGAAGTCCTATCGTTTCGACAAACATAAATCGAATGCTCCGGCGGCTCCGGCTTATAATATTGATATAATCCAAGACAATCCTTGCCCGGCGCGTGAACGGTTCGATCAGCTGGCACCGGTGTCCGCTGGTGCTTTTCTTGCGCGCGATCTGGCCAATGAACCGCCGAATGTATTGAACCCCGAGACAATGGCGCTGCGCGTTCTGAGTTCTGTGACTCCGTTGGGGGTCAGCGTTGAAGTGGTGCGTGAAGATGACATGAAAGCTCAGGGTATGGGCGCTTTTCTGGCGGTTGGTCAGGGCAGTAACGCGGAAAGACGTCCGCGCATGGTTGTGTTGCGTTATAACGGCACAGGTGATGAAAAGTCGCGTCCGTTGGCGCTGGTGGGCAAGGGGCTGACGTTTGACACGGGCGGCTTGTCGTTAAAGCAAAACATGTCGAATATGAAATTTGATATGGGTGGCGCGGCAGCTGTGGCAGGCACGATGGCGGCTTTGGCCGGACGCAAGGCCAAGGTGGATGTCGTGGCTATTCTGGGCTTGGCCCGCAATGATATCGGCCCTGATGCTTACTGTGTTGATGATATTGTGACTGCGATGAACGGCAAAACCATCGATATCCAGAACACCGATGCTGAAGGGCGTCTGGTTCTGGCTGATTGTCTGACCTATGTTCAGCGTCATTTCAAACCGCATACGGTTATTGATCTTGCTACATTGACGGGTGCGTGCAAGGCAGCGTTGGGGAGCACGATGTGCGGTGTCTTTTCCAATGATAACAGACTCTCCAAACGTATTCAGAATAGCGGGGTCAAAGTCGGTGAGCGCAGTTGGCCTTTGCCGTTAGGGGAAGAATTCACCAAGGCGATCAAGGGTACATATAGTGATCTGGTCAATGTGGGTGCGGGTGCGCCGGGTGCCAGCACGGCTGCCGCGTTTCTACAGGAATTTATCGAGGGTGCAACCAAGTGGGCGCACCTCGATATTGCCGGTGTTGCAAACGGGGTATCTGGTCATGCGACCATGCCCGATAAAATAGGAACGGGCTTTGGTGTGCGCCTGCTTAATCAGTTGATTATCGATCATTTCGAAAAAAAGCCGAAGGCACAGCCAACGCCAGCTTTAAAAGCTCAATAACCCTTCACAGGATCAACCAGTCCGGCGGGTATTCCCCCGGCCTCCAGCGTTTCTATGGCTTGACGTAGCGCGTGCGCGCCTGTCTGCGGCATTGTTACAGCGGCGATATGCGGCGTCATCAGGATGCGCGGATGTACCCAGAATGGGTGATCGGCAGGTAAGGGTTCCTGGCGGAAGACATCAAGTGCGGCGTAGTTGATGTGGCCGCTATCCAGTAAGACAAGCAGGTCAGCATCGACCAGTTCACGACCCCGCGCCGGATTGATCAGGCAGGCCCCCGGTGGCAGAGCTGCCAGCGTATTGTAGTTAAGAATGTTTTCGGTTTCGGTGGTTAGCGGTAGCAAACAAACCAGAATCTCACATGAGGAAAGAAATTCCTTGAGTTGCCCTTTACCATGAAAAGTTTTGATCCCCGGCCACGATTTTTCACTCCGGCTCCAGCCCCGCAACTGAAACCCGAAGGGTTTCAGCATAGTCATGCAAGTATGCGCGAGGTTGCCCAAACCAAGAAAGCCGACTGTGCGGGCACTGGCGAGCTTCGGAATATCATGTGTCCAGTGGCGGTCCGCTTGCGCGGTGTGCCAGCGATCATGTTCACGATGGAAGCGCAGTACGAAGCTGGTGATATATTCGGCCATGCCTTGGTTTAGTCCAGGTTCGATCATCCGTACCAGCTGGGCCCCCATGGGAAAATCAGGGTGACCGATAAAACGATCTACTCCGGTGC
>JAMPXY010000075.1 GCA_023700945.1 Alphaproteobacteria bacterium
GAGTATGGTCATACACAAGAAAAGCTGGCCGCTGTACTGGGCAAGAGTCGTAGCTATGTTGCGAATATGGTCAGGCTGCTTAATCTGCCGGTAGATGTGCAGATGATGATGCATGGCGGAAAGCTCTCTGCCGGCCACGCTAAAATTTTGGTCAATGTTGCCAGTCCGCTGGCGTTGGCACGACGTATTGTTGATGAGGGTTTGAGTGTACGTGAAGCCGAGCGTTTGGCGGCGAGTGAAGAAAAAACGCGCCCCAACAAAACCACCACCACCCGGAAGGCGATCGAGAAAGACGTCAATGTGCTGGCGCTGGAGAAGGATCTGACTGACAAGCTTGGCCTGAAAGTGACGATTGATCTGCGCAAGAATGGTGCGGGTGCGGTACGGGTTGATTACAAAACCCTGGATCAGCTTGATGATGTAATTCGCCGCATGACTAGTGTCTAAAAACTTCCAGGCTTAGGCGGAAAGTTATTGGCAGCGCCGAAAAGCTGTCGCTGGAATTCATTGCGGTCTTCGGTCAGATGGAGGCCCTGCACGGCATCGATGCCATGGACTGTACCTAGATAATGGGCCTGATGTTCATTCGTTACTCTCTCGGTGATGATATGGGCCCCCGGTACAATCTCTTTGATCCGCTTGATGAGCGGGTCAAGATCAAATTCCTTCCGCATCGCGGCTTCAATGGTTTCTCCGTCAATTTTGACGAAGTCGACAATCCCGCGTAAATTTTCAAGGCGTTGCCAGTCACCGCTATCAATCCCGTCATTTTGTTCGAGATGTTGTTGACGGTCATGGTAGAAATCATCAATAGCAAAGGTGCAACCAAGGCGCTCTTTCATTTCCATCAGCACGGCCCGGCAAGGATTGTCTGCCAGATCATCCTCTGTCACTTCGAACGTCAGGCGATCTTGAATATCATGAACGGGAAAGTAGGATTGCAGCAGTTGCGATACATCCTGCCAGAAACTGGCTGAGGCCATATTGCGCGCTGAGGTATTAATCGATACCGGCATTTGCTTCAGGCGCAGGGCTTGATCGATCCCTGCCAGTAAAATCGCCTGATCAAATGTTGATTGCAGCCCGGCCTGCGAGAGGGTGGTAATGGGGGCCAGAGGTTTGATCGGCGTGCCATCACTCAAGCGGGCCCGTAGCAAGAGTTCTGCCGGATAATGCTGGATGCCGTTTTTATGGGTGGCATCGTGCCAAGGCTCAATGGCAAAGTGGAATCGCCCGTCACGTAAGGCCTCCAGTAATTCAAAGGCGGGGCCTGCCTCTTTCTGATCGACCAGCCCGGCGGCTGTTTTTTGTGCCAAATTGACATGCGACGTCAGAATGAGTTCCTGAAAGGCTTGTATTCTAAAGTTGGGCATGGTTTCTTTTCCCCTTCACGGCACCGGCTGGTCTTATAAAATCTTCTTGTTAATCAATACGTTCTGTGGGCTCAAGGCCGTCACTGGCTTTCACGATAACAGAAAAACTGTGAATAATCGTTAAATTTTCGGGGGGTGACCGCCCTTTAGCAGCGGTGACCGGGGTAGAAACAGATCAAGAGCCACAAGAGGGATGGGTCATGAAAAGCTTTCGGTACGGCATAATAGCTTTGGCACTATTGTCATTGTCGGGGTGCGGTTTTCAGCCGCTCTACGGTGATCATAGTTTGTCCACCAGCGCTGCAGTGCGTGAGAGCCTCAACCAGATTGAGATCTCGAATATCCCTGATCGCTCCGGCCAATATCTCAAGAATGCTTTGATGGACCGGCTCTATAGTGCGGGTCGTCCGGCAGCGGGTGCCCGCTATCGACTCACGATTTCGCCAGTAGGCGAAAATCGCCGCGAACTCGATATCACCAAAACCTCCGATAGCACGCGGGCGCAACTATCCTTGTCCACCGTCATGGTGCTGGCAGACGCCGAGGGGCAAGAACTGCTTTCACGGCGACTGAATGCCACGACCAGCTATAATATTCTTGATAGTCAGTTTACCACCCGGGTGGCTGAGGATTCAGCCCGGCGTCAGGCGCTGGACGATCTGGCCCGGCAAATAGAGTCGCACATACTGCTGTATTTTAACCGCTAATTTTTTTCTTGACGCTCCCGGCCTTGATCCGCTTAGGTTAAGCTATGTCTTTGTTTGTTGCACATCACCTCCCTGCCCTCCCGGCCATGACAGCCGGGCGCGTGGCTATGATGATGCAGATGCGTCGCGGCAGGGGCTAACCCTCTGCCACCCCAAGCGGATGTGGCTTCTCTTCTCTGCGCATCCCGTCTCACGACATTAGAATAATCCCAAGGAAATAAGCCCACGGTTGAAACTGTGGCCGTTCCTGTCACTTATAAGGATCAACATCATGACAATTATTGTGAATTTCATTGAAGGCAATCGCCGCGCCGCCTGCAAAAATGACGCTTTGAGCGTGATCGATACACGGGGCGGCTTGGCCAATGTGATTGATTTCCTCCCGCTCGGTGAGCTGGGTGGTTATAACCGGGGCGATGTCGAGCAAGCCTTTGCCCGGGTCGCGCAAACAGTTTCCGAACCTGCGGAATTGTGTTGTAAGGCGCGGCAGCTGTTGGGCCTGCAAGGCCCCGGGCTGTAACAGGGAGAAAGTAAGGAGATTGTGCAAATGCACAATCTCCTTGACTTAATCCAGTAAGACGGTCTATGACAATAACATGCTTGTACAGACCGTGATGATCAGCGCCATTATTATTACCGCCGACAGGGTTTAACCCCCCTGTCCTCAAGGCGGATGTGGCGCATTTTCCAACACGTTTCTCTTCCCTCGCGCATCCCGACATAAAATTCTCCAAGATAACCAACGGCTTTTCGGGATGCCCGCTATGAAGTTTACTGTCGTCAAAATTTTCAACCACCGTTCTTTCGGCCTTGCGCAGCCCCACCATGCTGTCGTTATGGATCTGCCGGAAACGCTAGGCGGAGGAAGGCGGGTTGTTGACCTGATTCCAGTTGGGGATCATCTTGATGGCCCGCAGATCCTCAAAGGCTTCCGTGAGGCTGCCAAGTTTATGCCGTTTCGCCGCACAGCCGGGGGTGGCGGGGAAATCGACTTCCTCAGTCGGGATTTTCAGGGAAATGTTTATAAGCAAAGCCGGGCACATATCCCGGCGAAGCCACTGGCGGGAAAAGGTTTTGTTGATAGTTACTTTGATTGGCTGTGCTGGCGGGCCCGGGTCAATTTATGGCTGCAAGGCACGACCCGGGTTGATCTCCCGGCACCTGCAAGCGCGTGTTTGCTGGAAGCCTTGTCGCCGGCGGTCAAGTCTGAGCAGACCCCTGTGGCGTATAAGGTGTCCGCTGACAGCGGCGCGGTTGCAAAAACCGGCCATAAAGCAACCCGGGTGCGTGGGGCGCTCTTGACCCGGGAGGCCACCCCCTTATGATGCGGGTATGAAACTCCCCTTTCGCCAGATTGAGCCGTTTGTGAAGGCTCCCGATCCGCAAGCGCGCCTGATCCTGATTTACGGCCCCGAGGCCGGATTGATGAAGGAACGCAGCGCCTTGATCGGTAAAAGTGTCGTTGCTGACCTCAATGACCCGTTTAATGCGGTAACGTTGTCCGCTGATAAATTGATTGCTGATCCGGCGCGGCTGATGGATGAAGCCTTGGCGATGTCGATGCTGGGTGGTGCCCGCCTAATCCGGATCGAAGATGCAGGCGATACACTGGCTCCGTTGTTGAAAGAGTATTTGCAAAATCCTAGCGCCCAGAATCTGGTGATCGTCGAAGCTGGCGAATTGGGAACCAAATCACCGTTACGCGCTTTGGTTGAAAAGGCGGGTAATGCAGCGGCTCTGCCTTGCTATGTTGAAGATGAGCGTGATCTGAGTGGTATTATTCGTGAGACCGTGAAGGTTGCCGGCAGGACGATTGATCCCGATGCTTTGGGATTGCTCGCCAGTGCTTTGGTCGGTGATCGGCTGCGGGCCCGCAATGAACTGGATAAGCTGCTTATTTATAAAGGGGCTGATAATAGCACCGTAACGATTGAAGATGTGCAGGCCTGCATTGGTGGTGCCGGGGCGCAAACGCTGGATCGGTTTGTCTATGGCATCACTGCCAGCCAGTCGGAAATAGCACTCACCTCGTTTCAAGTGCTGGTGCAGGAAGGTGTACCTTTGATCGTGATTTTACGCTCTTTGCAAAGTCATATTCGTCGCCTGCATGTTGTCAAAGCTCGGGTGGGCCGGGGTGAGGCCATTGATGTGGTGATGAAGTCACTCCAGCCGCCGGTCTTCTGGAAGCAAGAAGATATGTTCAAGGCTCATGTGCGGCAGTGGTCGCTGGCAGGCCTTGCGCGAACCTTGCAGAAACTCTCCGAGCTCGAGGCGTCTTGCAAAAGAACCGGTGTGCCTGATGAAACTTTGACGGCACAGGCCCTGCTCTCTCTCAGTCGCCGTGCTGCCTGATATAAAAATCCCCGGTTAGACCCCGGGGATTTTTATAGTTAGTTGCAGAAGAACATTAGTCATCCTTGCGATTCATCTGGTCAACCCTCATCTGCCGGGCGCGGGTCAGGATGGCATCTTCCAGTTGACGGGCGGTGGCATCGGTTGAAGCAACGTCGCGCCAGCCTCCATTTTTCAGGGCTTGCCGGAAAACCTTGACCGAGACGCCATCAGAACGCAGTTGCTTATCCAGAATAAAGACATTCAGCTTGAAGCGCTCGTTGGGGGTTTCGTCCGGTGAATACCAGTCGGTGATAATGGTGCCACCAAACGGGTCGGCGCTGGCCAGGGGCATAAAGGAAATTGTGTCTAAGGACGCACGCCACAAGAAACTGTTGACGCCAATCCCGTTATTGCCAGCACTGTCATCGCCATCCTTGCGCCCCAGTAACATCAAGCCGCCTTCCCCAAAGACGCTTGGCGTATCTGCATAGATATCATTCTCATTGGCTTGCCCGGAACGGTTAGCGCCGGTCGGATATTTTGCTTCCCCCTTGGGCATGCTGCTGCAGGAAGACAGGTAAAAGCAGGTTGTGAGCAAAACAAAAGCCCAGAACAGTTTCTCGCAATTATGACAGAAAAACCTACGGATCATCAGTATGGCACTCCCTCGCTTTACTAAGATAGGGAGTGTGATAGCACACGGGGCACAGTGGCTCAAGCCGTGGCCATACCCCCATCCAAAGGAAAGGATGGCTACAAACACCCATTTCTCATAATTTCGAGAAAGTCGCTAAAAAGCCCAGAAATCCAACGATCGGCACATATTTTACCATAATAAATAGTTGCAAATCTGCAACGACTGTCAGAAAAATGTGACGGTTTTGAACCAAACGGCTTGAGGGTCATACGGGATGGTGGCAATTATGGCCCTGTCGTGATCCGCAAGGGTCATGATTCTCTCTTGGGTTCACTATAGAAACCTAAATACACACAATCGTTCTTTTGGAGGAACAATAATATGAAAAAACTGCTTTGCACGGCTGCTGTAGCCGGTCTTTGCGCAGTAGCCGCTGCTCCGGCGATGGCGCAAGGCGATCAAAGCGCACTGGAACTGTCACTCGGTGGCTATTTCCGTGGCTATGTAACCTATGCTTCTCAAGATACCGCTGCTGGTTCTGAAGAGCGTCACATTGACATCCTGCGTGACACCGAAGTTCACTTCACCGGTGAAACCACACTGGACAACGGCCTGACCGTTGGTGTGCACATTGAAGCTGAAGCCGATATGGATGATTCCTTTGGTGTAGACGAGTCTTACATGTACGTGTCTGGCTCCTGGGGTCGTGTTAACTTCGGTGGCGAAGACGGCGCAGCTTACCTGCTGCAAGTTGCCGCTCCGTCAGCTGACAGCAACTACGACGGTATCCGTCAGTATGTTGACGCAGTAAACTACGGCATTGCTCCGGCTGCTTTCACCGGTCTGGCTGCTGCTGACTGGGATTATGCTCAGGACGCAACTGACTCTTCCGACAAGATCACCTACCTGTCGCCAGTATTCAATGGCTTCCAGGCTGGTGTTTCGTACACTCCGGATGTCGCTGCGACCGGTTACAGCCTGAACGCTGAAACCGCTGCTGCTTCCCGTAGCCTCGGCGGCGTCAGCTCTGATGATGTTGCTGGTGCCTATGGTTCCGCTTGGGATCTGGCTGCTCGTTACGAAGGTCAGTTTGACGCTTTTGGTCTGACACTGGGCGCTGGTTACACCCATGTAAGCCACGAAGAAGATGCTGCTTCTGAAGATGATCTGACCGCTTGGAACCTCGGCGCAGCCGTGACCTTCGGCGGGTTCGGTGTTGGTCTCGTGTACAACGAGAATGACAACGGTACAGATCCTGAGGACGAAACAGACATCTGGGTTCTCGGCGCTGACTACACAACCGGCCCGTGGAAACTCGGTGCATCCTGGTACAACCGTGAAGATGAGAACTTCGCTGGCACAGAAGATCTGGATACAGATCGTTATGCCGGTGGTGTGACCTACACTTACGGCCCGGGCATGACCTTCCGTGGTTCCGTACAGTACATTGATCACGAAGTTGGCGCGGACGATATGGACGCAACCACCTTCCTGCTCGGTTCACAAGTTAACTTCTAATCTTCGGATTAGAGTGTGAATACAAGAGAAGGGGCAGGCAACTGCCCCTTCTTCTTTTTATCCTTTTGTTAGGCGGTGCGCAGAGCGGGGTGACGTTTATAATAAAATATGCAATCTTTGGCGGATGAACTCTGTTTCTGAAAATTTGCAAATTGTGCATGACAAGATTGCCCGGGTGGCATGTGACTATGGTCGCAACCCGGCAACGGTCCAGCTGATCGCAGTTAGCAAGCAACAGCCCGCTGACAAGATCATGGCAGCATTAGCAGCTGGCCAGCGCGCTTTTGGCGAAAACCGGGTGCAGGAAGCCCAGCAGCATTGGCGCGATCTGAAAACCACTTACCCTGATTTGGTCTTGCACCTGATCGGCCCGTTACAAACCAACAAGGTGCGGGAGGCTGTTCGCCTGTTCGATATGATTGAAACTGTTGATCGCGCCGATCTGGTCCGGGCGCTAGCACAGGAAATGAAAAAGCAGGGGCGGACGATTCCCTGTTTTGTACAAGTCAATACCGGAGCCGAAGAGCAGAAAGCGGGCATATTGCCGGAGGATCTATCCGCTTTGCTTTCTTTGTGTCGCGATGAAGGGCTGGAGATATCGGGGTTGATGTGCATTCCGCCTGTTACTGAACCGCCTTCTTTGCATTTTGCATTCTTGCGTCAACTCGCAAACGCCCATCACCTTGCAAATCTCAGTATGGGGATGACCGCCGATTTTGAAAAAGCGGTGGCGCTAGGGGCTACCTATGTTCGGGTGGGCACGGCGCTGTTTGGGGAACGCTAAATCTTTCTAGTCTTGGGGCATGGCCGAGAGCTTGAGTTCTGTCAGCGGTGTTTGTGATTGTTCTGCTCTAATGAGAGCCAGATTGATACTGGCAGGGTCTGCCAGCGGGGCTGGTGGTAACGGAGAGGCTAGTGCAGGGTGGTTCTGGGGGGCATGCTGGGCACGGTCACGCGGGGTGGTTCCCGCCATGCGGGCCTCATCAGAGATCACGATCTTCTGACGGAAGGTTGTTGGCTGGTTATGTAGGACGGAAGGGGATGACTGTAATGAAAAGGCTAGTGGCGGCAGGGGTTCAGCCTCGACATTACTGAAGGCCATGCGTGCGGCTTGATTAAGATGCTCTTCCGGCGACAAAGTTTCCTTGCGCTGGACTGGCATTCTCCCTTCGGTGATCATGGCGACCACATTTCCGGTAACGTCCTTGCCGGTTTCCTCTTCGACAATCACATTGGCAATTCCGGCTGCGGCCCCGGCAAAGCCGCCAAACAGGGCCCCGCCAATGATCCGGCCTGAAGGCTTGATCTCATCACCCGTCAGCCCTTTATAGAGGTGGCTGACCAAGGGAATGTGATGCAGGGGATTAACAATATCAAGGAGGTCGCCAAAGCCGAATGAGCTCGTTGAGTCAGCTTCGTCGTCAACCCTCTCTCCCACCGTAGTCTCGGCTCCGGCATAATGCAGCGCCCTTTCAAAATTATTATGAGCTCTGACCTCTTGCACACCAGTTTTATTGTGGCCTTCCCATACAGGCATACTGCCAGCCATGCGCGCGTCCGGGTCGCGCTTCATGTAAAAACGCGTGGGCTGGCTGGGGTTGCCTGGCTCGGTGGGGCGTCCCGGGTATGCGTTTAAAAGGGTCGAATCGATCATGAGAAAACCTCAGAGAAGTGATTCGCAAACCTTGTGCCAGAATAAACTATAGTTATATCAATATGTTGACTGGCTGATGCCGGGCTCGGGGTGCGTGGGGGTCAAATCTGCCGTCTCTTTTTTCCCCTATGCGGGCTGTTTTATTCTAGAGTGAAATGCATGTCCGAATCAGAGAAGCCGCCAATTTTTATTTACGCCCCTGACCCGGTCGTGTGCCGGGTGCTATCCAGTCTGGCTCCAACTTTTGGTTTGGCGCTGGCTTATTGCGATGATCCGGCGCAGGCGGTTTTGTCACTTACGCCCCCATTTCGGGCAGGGACAGTGCTGCATCGGCTACAGAGGATCAGGCGGTCGCCGCCCGTAGCCTTGCCCTTGATCGGACGGTTTCTATTTGATTCGGCGCAAGGGCTTTTGCTTGATGATGAACTATCGGAAGATATTCCCCTGACGGAAAAGGAAAGCGCCATCCTGACTTGTCTGCTGGCGGCGCGCGGGGGCACCGTCTTACGCCGTGATTTGCTGCAGCATGTCTGGGGTTATGTTGAAGGGGTCGAAACTCATACTATCGAAACTCACATCTATCGCCTGCGGCAAAAAATCGAGATTGATCCCGGCACTCCTGCCATATTGCTCACAGAAGAGCAGGGTTATCGTTTAGCCCTTGAAGTCTCATACTAGCGCGGCAGCGACAGCCTTTTGCAGGCTTTCAAGAAAATTACCGTCTTTCCGGATCGACAAGGTCGTCTTGCCTTGTTGCAGCAAAATATCTAGATCTTGCAGCAAAAGATGGATAGCCCTGTTTTCAGCAGCACTCAGAGTCGGGTTATCCGGGGGCGGCGCGATGGGGACCGGAGGTGTTGCTGGGGGAACGGGTGGTGTGTGGCGTGCGGTAGACTGATAGGCATGCGCGGCTTGATGCGCAGTTTTTTGCTGCGGCGATAATGTGACGGGGGCGGTGTGCTGTTCGGGGGCGGGTTGATAGATCGAGTCGGTGGCAATCAGCGCTCTTAAGAATTGTTGCAGGGCAATCACCGACAGGGTGGTCTGGTCTTCCCAGCCCGATGCGGCGTCTGGTTCCCTCTCATGCTGCTTCTTGGGGTGTTGGCCATCTTCACTCTCATCGCGGCGGATGCCGAGACGGGTGTCCGCATTCTCGGTCAGACGTAGTCCGGTACGAAAAATACCATCCAGACGCGATTCCATAGCGTCTCCTTTTTGCGCGGCACTTGTTTGATCAATACGCTAGTTCTTAAAGAGGTTATAAACGCTTTCGCCGTCAACCGGAGGCCTGTAGCCTTCTATGTCTTTGTACCAGAGCATAGTTTTGTTGTCTGGTGACCAGATCTCAAAGGTCACGATCTTGGCCATCAGCATCCATAGCTCAAAATTGTCGACCACTAAAGGTTCGGTTGTATCAGCTTGAGTTGGGATCAGACCCAGACGTAATGTCGTTGTTGCCTCTTTGGTGCTGATGCCGGCATTACTCATGTTCTTTTTAAAAATCTGATAATCCTCGTCGGTGAACTCAAGAGTAAGCATTTCATCAAAGTCTTCGGGGATAAGGGCAATCCACATATCGGCAACGGGGATCGAGAAGAAGCCGCCATTTTCGCTTGTCAATTTGAGGCCGACTGTAATTGGGCCGCCTTTTGCTTTCATGGCCTTATAATCAGTAGGTTTGGGGAATGTAATCTTAATATCTGTATTGATGGCAATCGGGTTGTCATTGATAACGTGATGATCAAAGTCCCTTTGCAAATTAGGAACACCGTTGCGGATCATTCCTACCCGGTCTCTTGGGGTAGCGGCACGATATTCATCGGACAGGGTTATCCAGCTGCGGAAATCAGGATCAACTTTAGCAAATTTGAAGAAGGCAAAGCCCGTCAGCTCCGGGACGGAACGGTTTGATTTGCTCCACGCCACAGACGTAAAAAGAATCAGACATGTAATTAGCAAAAGGCTTGGTGGTATAAGAGACTTTACAGAAAAAGAGGAAATCATATTGTCGTATAACTTGTCAGGGGTTAGAGCTAAACTTGTTAAATTGTAGCAACATATAATTTACAGACAGTGTAGGCACAGATAAAGGCAAATTCGGCGTTTTTTGAGGGAATGTTGATGAATCTTGATGGAAAAAGAAGGGGTTCGCGGGATTCTAGGGTTCCTCCTCACGACATTACCCATACCGAAGATAGCGAATCTCTTTGGGTGGAGGTTACCCGTGGCGTCACGCCCTTACATAAGAATACGGTCGCATCTGTTCCGGTGCCTGCTAAAACGCCACGGTCTCGCGCCTTAAGGGAGTCGGCAGAGACTGTGCCTGCCGCTACAAGGTCGCAAGGGGTCGAACTTGACAGACGCACTGCACAAAAATTGCGGCGCGGCCGTTATCCAATCGATCGCCAGCTCGATTTGCACGGTTTGACCCAGTCTGCTGCGCACAAAAAACTTCTCGAGACTGTCGGGGCGCTCTACCAGCAGGGGGGGCGTTGCCTTTTGGTTATTACTGGTAAAGGGAAAGGCGCAGGTTCAGGGACGGGTATCTTGCGCCAGCGGGTGCCGGAATGGCTCGCCCACCCTGCGCTACGTTCGGTCGTTTTGCGGCTTGAGGAAGCGCAGCCAGAACATGGTGGCAGCGGGGCCCTTTATGTTCTATTGCGCCGTAACCGAAAAAACGGGGCCGAGTCAGACAAACCTTATTGAAGCCTGACGCGGGTATGGCGGTTGCGCACCAGAGTGTTGCCGTCCGTGGTGGTACGTTTCAAGGTGATCAGGCCAGTA
>JAMPXY010000076.1 GCA_023700945.1 Alphaproteobacteria bacterium
GTGTTCCTCCGAATATCTGCGAATTTCACCTCTACACTCGGAATTCCCCCAACCTCTCTAGATCTCTAGTCATACAGTCTCAAAAGCAATTCCAAGGTTGAGCCCTGGGATTTCACTTCTGACTTGTATAACCGCCTACGCACGCTTTACGCCCAGTGATTCCGAACAACGCTCGCCCCCTCCGTATTACCGCGGCTGCTGGCACGGAGTTAGCCGGGGCTTCTTCTGGTGTTACCATCATCATTTTCACACCCGAAAGAGCTTTACAACCCGAAGGCCTTCATCACTCACGCGGCATGGCTGGATCAGGGTTTCCCCCATTGTCCAATATTCCTCACTGCTGCCTCCCGTAGGAGTCTGGGCCGTGTCTCAGTCCCAGTGTGGCTGATCATCCTCTCAGACCAGCTACTGATCGTAGGCTTGGTGAGCCATTACCTCACCAACTACCTAATCAGACGCGGGCCACTCCTCTAGCGATAAATCTTTGGTCCGGAGACGTTATACGGTATTAGCGTCAGTTTCCCGACGTTGTTCCGTACTAGAGGGCATGTTCCCACGCGTTACTCACCCGTGCGCCACTCCCCTTGCGGGGCGTTCGACTTGCATGTGTTAAGCCTGCCGCCAGCGTTCGTTCTGAGCCAGGATCAAACTCTCAAGTTTGATTCCAGTATCGACAAGATCCATAAGGACTTTCGATACAGTATAATTGACAAGAACTTACTGACTATAATTTGCGTCACGTAAGAATACGAGACATCAGCAAATTCTTGTTTCGTGTGTTCAACACGTCACAACGCTGCTGCCTGCGTATCTCTTCTTTCCTTCACGATGTTCAAGAACCTATCAGTCAGAACCGAAGTTCAAACCGCCAAACTGTTTTTTCTTAAAGAACCTACAGTCTAGCCGCTAAAAAAAGGCCGGGGCGAACCCGACCGTTTGTCTGACGATGAAGGCGTTATACTCAGTATAAGTTCCATCGTCAAGCTCTAAATTGCATCTTTTTTCTTTCGAAAACCGGGCTTTTTAGAGGGCTGCAACAAGCGGATGTCGCTGCCAAGGCGGCCCTTATATAAAAACGGGCCGGGAGTGTCAAACAGATTTTCAAAGTTTTTAAGATTTTTTTCATTTTTGTTCGTAACCGGCAGAAATACAGTCTTTTTGCCTGATCTGCGGCAGCGCACAATCATCTACCCTACGCGGTAATGGTGAATAAATCCTTAACAAGGGGATTCACCTGCCCGCTGATACAGTTTATAGTTTTAATAGCCTGACTCTTACCTCTTACCATATCCCTGCCTCACCTTACTGATGATCCGCCCTTTAATTTACACAACTGCGCTTGCCGCTTGCCTTGCCTGCACACAAGTGCAGGCACAATCGTGGCCGGGAGCCCACCCCTATGCGCCGTGGCTGTGGCCGGCAGCCGCAAGTGGAAACACCCCCGTGCGCAGCGATAATGACAACAGACTAGTAACTCCACCACACCCGGCACTAGAGGCCAGCGACACAATCCCGGAGCAAGGCACAACGCCACAACAAATGGCCCTGCTCACACCACAAGATACCCAACGCATCCTCCAGCAACTGGAAGCGCAGGGGCAAAAGCGTAAAGCCTCATTGCTCGAGCAGGCCTATTCCTTGCGTATCGTGGATGAACTCACCCAGTTCGGTTACGATATCTTCAGTCGCACGGATAGCATCACCCCGGATATTATTCCTGATAAATCAACCCCGCGACAGGGCCTGCCCGGCGGCACGGCGCAAGACAGCCTTGTCTTGGGTAGCGGCGACAGGTTGATGATCACATTGCGCGGCCAAACCAATCAGCAAGCCGCCTATACCATAGACAATCAAGGCTTCCTGACCCTGCCGGACGTCACACCAATTCCGGCCGCAGGTCTAACCTTGGCGCAGGTGCGTGAAATTCTCGAAGCAGAGATCGCTACACGCCATAACCTGCAGATATTTGTCAGTCTCGATGCCGTACGCCAGATTGATGTGCTGGTCATTGGTCATGTAAAAAAACCCGGACGGCAGACATTATCGGTGTTCCATACCGTGCTCGATGCCCTGATGGAATCAGGCGGCATTGAAAAAACCGGATCATTGCGGCAGATCAAACTGGTGCGTGAAGGCCGTAGTACCTATATCGATCTCTATGCCCTGCAACTACATGGCGGCACCCATGTTGACATGCATCTGCGTGATGGTGACCGTCTGATTATCCCGCCGATCGGGCCCACAATCGCCGTGACCGGTAACGTTAAGCGCCCCGGTATTTACGAGCTTTTACCTGCCGTACGCGGTATGCATAGCAAAGGTGATAACAGCCAGAAAATTTCCCTTGAAGAAGCGCTCGATTTCGCAGGCGGCTATATCAGCCCGGGGCAAAACCGCCTCATTCGCCTGACCCTGACCCCGGATGGACGCGAACAAGTCCAGCAATTGGGAGATGACCCCTATACCCCGGCCTTTGGCGATGGCAGTATTCTCATGGTGTCATCCACCCGTGAAGCCCGCAGCAGCACCGTTGAACTGACCGGCCATACCCGCCAACCCGGGATTCATGATCTGGCCAACAACAAGACACTGGCAGCACTGATCCCTTCTGAAGCCGTGTTCGGCCCGAACATTTATCCGCTGATCGGGGTCATCGAACGTCAGGACAGTCAATCGATCGGTCATGATTTAATTGATTTTTCCCCTTTGCTGGTGGCCAAGGGCCACTATGACGCCCCCTTACAGGATGGTGATATTGTTCACCTCTTTTCACGTCGGCAAATCCAGACGCTTGGGGCTCCGGCCCGGGACAGCCAACTGATTGAAGTGGGTTCACAGGAAGAGAGCGAGAGACTAGATGACAATATAAGCTCTTTTTTGAAAGAGCGGTCAGTTTACGTGCGCGGCGCGGTCCGTAACCCCGGGCCCTGGCCGGTCACAAGCGGTAGCACTTTAAAATCGCTGCTTTCCGCAGCTGGTGGCCTGACCGTGGAGGCCAGCACCCACAACATCGAAATCACGCCCATAAGCCAACCCGAACAGGTAGGGCCCAAACCGCGCTTTGCCGTCAATTTTGATGAGACCGATCCGGCTGAAATTGCCGTGGGACCAGGGGATACCGTCCGGGTCAATCAAAAATACAACCGGGTCACCGATAACAGTGTCCTGATCACCGGAGAAGTCAGGCACCCCGGACGTTATGACCTTGGCCCCGGCGATACTATATCAGATCTGCTAAAGCGGGCAGGCGGCCTGACTGCACAGGCTTATCCCGAAGGGGCGATCTTCAGCCGCGAGAGTGAGCGCCGCACCGAAGAGGCCCGTTTCCGGGCCGCGGCACAGGATCTCGAGAGAGCGCTCGCCGCCTCAATGGACAAGGACACGCCGCCAGATAGCACACAAGTTGCCATGGCCCGCGATCTGGCAGCGCAGCTCAAAAATGTCGAGGCTGTAGGCCGCATCACGGTTGAGGCCGACCCCGGCATTCTGACGACAGACCCGGACTTGAATATTCTGCTCGAAAAAGGCGACCGCATTTATATCCCGAAACGCCCCTTGACCGTGAGAGTCAACGGCGAAGTGCTGTCACCGGCCAATCTGCAATTCCGCAAAAACAAAGCGCCGCGGGATTACATCATGGAGGCGGGTGGCTTCACCTATCACGCCGATGATGACCGCGCCTTTGTCCTTTATCCCGATGGCAGCGCCCAACCCTTGCAAGTCAGCAACTGGAACCATAAGGCCACCTTCATTCCGCCGGGCTCAACCATTGTCGTGCCACGTGATCCCAAACCTTTTGATTTCATCCAGTCAGCCAAGGACATCAGCCAGATTTTATCCAATCTGGCAGTCACAGGTATATTTCTGGATGATTTGAGTGATGATGATTAAACCTTTTTTCTCCATTATCACAGTCACACGTGACAATCTAGACGGTTTAAAACAGACTGCTTTATCACTGACACAAGAAGATCACAGCCTGTATGAATGGATCGTGATCGATGGAGCCTCAACCGATGGCAGTCCGGAATACCTGAAAACCACAGCTGCACAATGGATATCGGAACCAGACCACGGCATTTATGATGCCATGAACAAAGGCCTTGTGCGCGCCACGGGCGAATATGTGCTGTTCTTGAACGCGGGTGATACGCTGGCCCTGCCGCGGACGCTGGAAACACTGGCGACCTTGCTGGCGGTGCGGCCCGCACAACCTGACCTGATATACGGCGATGCGTTCGAAGACGGCCTTATCAAGCCCGCCCGCCCTTATCTTGACATCCCTCAGGGGTTGTTTACCCATCATCAGGCGATCTTCTACCGCCGAACGGCCATAGGCGATCTGCGTTACGATCAAACATATAACATTGCCGCCGATTATAAATTCACCGCGCAATTTTTGCGCCACGCCACAGATGTCTTGTACTGGCCGCGGCCGCTTTGCCGATTCGAAACAGGGGGCCTCTCGCAGCGACAGGCCTTCAAGGGCCGGATGCAGCAATCCCTGATCCGCCGCGAACTCGGTATGACCTTGCCACTGGAAGAATTGCTGATTGTATCAAAACAAACGCTGGCTTTCACCTTGCGGCGCATGGCCCCCCAACTTTACTGGCGGCTGCGCGCCACCAGCACGTAATAACGATAACGGTCACGCGCCAATCTAAACCCGGCGACACCATCAAGAAAGCCCCCTTTGACTAAATAGCTATACACGAAGGCAATCAGGCCCCGGCAGGGCAGGGCCCGGAACATTTCCTTCAGCTTCTGGCGGCTTGCGACAGGGTCAACAGGCCACGCCTGACGGGCATTCATGTCTGCTTCCCACTGCGCATAACGGCGATGACGCGCTTCCCAACTCTCACCACCGTTATAAGCATAATGCAACATAAACGACTTCAGACGTCCGATCTCTTCCCCATGGATAGCGACAGGTTGATAATGCCCTTCCATCTCGCCCATGCCTTGAATATCCAGATCGTTTACCACCGGAAAACGAAAACAGCGACGATCAAATAAAACCAGTTTGTCGTTGCACAAACCATGGCGCAGCACCTGCCCCGCCACGACATAACGCCCTTTGATAAAATAACCCGAGCAAGCCGGGGCCTTGATTGTCTGACGAATTTCATCTGCCAGTGCCGAAGTCATCATTTCATCGGCATCAATAAATAGAATCCAATCATGTGCCAATTCCAAATGATCTAGGCACCATTGCCGCTTTTTGGGGTACGTCTTATCCCAGACAAAATTGACAACACGGGCGCCACCAACCTGCGCCCTTTGTACCGTCCGGTCAGTGCTGGCAGAATCGATCACGACAATTTCAGAAAAATCCTGCAAAGCCTGCAGACAAGGAACAATTCTGGCTTCCTCGTTACGGGTTGTCACCAATACCGCAACCGGAATTTTACTCATGCTGCCTGCAACCGTTCTGGCAGAGCAAACCGGGCGCGGCCAGAAGAGGCATAGCCAAAAAATCCCAGCATCCCGCCCATCAACCCTAAAGCCGGAAAAATTATCCGAGCATCCGGCCAGACCGGTTTGGCCGACACGGAGGGCGGTTCGACCACAAGAGCAGCAAAAGGCTCGTTCAACGCGAGGATCATGCCGACTTGTTCTTGCTGCAACAACAGGCTGGTCAACATCCGGCGATGATCGGGATCGCTGGTCTGTTTGAGGGTCTCACGCAGCCATAGAATCCGGTCTGAGGTTTTCTTCCGGACCTCTTCACGGATGGAACTGTCAGTATCGTTATATAACGCTCGCAATACTTGCTGGCCAAAAACAGGGTCTGGGTGATGATAGGTCAGACGGCGTAACGGTGAATGCCCGACAGGCTCCAGATTCACTCTTTTGTTGAGGTAAACCGACAAACGTTCAGGATGCGTGAATGTAACCCCTCGATCCCAGCGCCAGCGGCGGTCCAGAAGCCAGCCGCTTTTTAAATTCTCTGCACCCAAGAGTCGGGCAGATACTAACGATCCGCGCACAGTGGCTTCGAAACGCATGAAATCAGACGAATCGCCGCTGCCAAAACTGCGTAGCACATACTCAATCGCGTAACTGGCATTCTCCGGGAACAAGGAGGATATGTCAGGGGTGCCGGTGCGGGTCGTAGGCCCCACCAGCATAGTGATGCGATAGTGCGGTACAGCGAGAAATCCCCAGAGCCACGCCAGCAGCATGCCCATACACCAGCCTGCAACGATCCAGCGACGGGCATCCCAGCACCATCCGGCCAGATCACGCAAGGACGGTTCGGGGATAGCCGTCTTCATGCGGTTCGTCTCAGGCGTGTGGCTGTCTGGGGCATTGGTATCGGCGCAACAGGTTTGCGACGGGATACGCGCGCAGGCCGAGCAATACCGCAGACATCACGGGCCCGGGCAATCCAGGCATTGATCGCTTCATGCGGGACAAAAATCCGGCTGGCGCGACGCGCCCCTTCATGGGCGGCAAACCATTCATCACCATCAAGTCTGTAACGCAAAATTGCCTGCGCCAACTTACGACCATCTCCTTGCGGTACGACCGTGCCCGCCTGAAAATCATCAATCACCCGCGCGACTTCAGAGGTTTGTGGCCCGAGCAAAATCGAAGGGCGTGCCACCGCCAGTGCCGAGTACAGTTTGCAAGGGACAATAAAGCCCGAAGAATCATCGCGCATAGATACCAAATGCACATCACCGCTTTCCATGAGTTCCCGCAAGCGGGCCGCGGGCTGAAACGGCATCAGCCTGATGTTATCCAGACGACGGCGGGCGCGTTCTTGCGCCAGACGTTCGAAACCAGGGCCGTCACCGACAAAAACAAATTCAATTTCGGGGTGTTCTTTAGCCAGTATTTGCGCTGCCTCGACAATAGCATAAATCGGATGGGCGCGACCAATTGTACCGGAATAGAGCACCCGGAAACGCGGCTCTTTATCTTGAAATAAAGCTTCGAAGGGCTTAACCAGATCATGCGACGGGCGCCCATCGTTAGCGGCCCGGAAGGCGGCCCTGCCGCTCATCGGGCGGCGGGTACGCGGGTCAGGTGCCACCAGTTCAAGGTCAGGCCAATTCGGGATCAACGTAATCTTGCGGGCCTCGAGGCCGGTGCGTACCAAATGACGCGCCATGCAGCGCCCGATCACCACCACCCGATCTGCGTTTTTCATGGCGCGGCGTGATTTCACCCGTAGAAAATCCATCAGACGTTCAGACAGCTTGATCCCGAGCGCGGGCAGCACATCTGGATATAAATCCTGACACCAGTGAATATGCTTGCATTTATGGGCACGGGCCATCATATCACCAGCGACCACCATCAACGGCGGGTCGGTCATGGTCACAACCAGATCCGGGCGCGGCATCCCCATGCCCGCCCACCACATACGCAGCCACACATTGAGATACGCACCGAGAAGTTTCTTTTTCACTGGCGCCTTGACACGAATAATACGGATCGCCCCGTCTTTTTCGCGCCCGGCTTCGGCCCCGGTCGTAATAATCGTCACCGCCCAGCCATCACGGACAAACCCACGCGCCAGATCACGCAGTACACGACCACTCGCGCCACGAACAGGCGGATAGACACGGTTGAAGAATACCACGGATGGTTTTTGCATAAATACAGTGCCCGGCCCTTAAGGTCTTGTTCTGGCTTATTCTGGATACTTGTCTTGCATACACCAGCCAAGGGTGTTCTGGCAACTTTGACGGGGGTGCTGACAGCTTTTTGTCCAGAGGACAATCAGAGCCAATAACAGGCCAAAATCCAGGGTTTTAAAGCTGGCATAAAGGCTGATATCAATCAAAAATGGGGCTGCCAGCGCCACCCCGCCCACCGGAAAAACCCATAAAATCCGCCAAATTCCAGCAGCCAGTACCAGCAAATATCCTCCCACCAGCATAAGGCCGATCAACCCGGTTTTCAGCAAATAGGTGGTGAACAGGCTGTGCGTATAGTTGACCGGATAGGGGCCCACCGCCGGGGAAACAATACTCGCCCCCCAGCCCTGCCCTAACAATAAAGCCCACGGTCGGTCATGGAAACTTTCAACCACGACCCGGGCCTCCTCCAGACGGTTATTCATCCCGACCAACGCCTGTTTTTCGAGCAAACCCGCCATCAACTCGCTGACACTCAACCCCAAGACAAGCAATAGTGGTAAACCCAGCCACAAAAGCCGACCTAGCGCCCATGGGCGCCGCCATAAAAGCGCCCCAGACCAGAGCAAAACTGCCAATCCCCACGCCCCGATATGGGCGCGCTGCCCGATCGCGCCCATCCCGGCCAACAACAAAAATACGAGCAGAAAACATACCGCCGCCAGCTGGAAAGACCTCACTGTACTCGCACGGATCAGTAGCCATCCCCCCATGCCGGTCAGGTACAAAAGCGCCCACAACGCCGTTGGTGCATTGAGAAGATTAGCAGGATCAGTGATATAACCTGTGGGCCAAGACAATGCCCCATGATTAAGCGTGACCGCCCCCACAACCCGCACCGCATACACAACCCCCACAGCACACAACAGCCAGGGGAAAAGGCGCTCAGCATTCGGCCAATCGTCCAGACAGGGCCATAAAAATAAAGGTAACAGCAAAAACAAGAACGCCACCAGATCACGCAGGATCAGACCGGTATCATGACCCGCCACCAGAGCCACTAACACCGGCACAGTCAGACCCCAGAACAGCAGCAGCCGCGCATTCAATGTAAAGAAGGGTTGTCCCGGGCATAACCGACCAGTCCCGATAACCTGCCAGATTGCAGATCTTCCGGCCGCCACCAGTAACCCTCCACCCACCAGCAGTTCAATAATACCCAGACGGTCCGGTGTCGGCGTCCCCAGCACGGCATAAAGCCCGAGAGCCCCCGCCAGCATAAACGGCCTAACCATGCCAGACGCTCCAGAGCATTTTAGCGGCGACCACCATCAAAAAGGCGGCAAAGAATTTACGCAGCCGTGCCACCGAGACACTATGCGCCAATTTTGCCCCCCACGGGGCGGCCAGAACACTGGCCGGGATAATCAATGGCCAAGCAAGGAAATTGATATAGCCGAGCGAAAAAGGCGGCAAGTCTACCTGCCCCCAGCCAATGACAATAAAGCCCAGAGCCGCTGGGACCGCAATAACCAGCCCCAAAGCCGAAGCTGTACCAACCGCCGTATGAATGGGAACCCGGCACATACTCATCCACGGCACACTAATGGTCGCCCCACCAATGCCCATCAGGCTTGAAAATATACCGATCACGACCCCTGACAACGCCATCCAGGGCTGGGGAGGCACATCGTGCAACGGGCTAAAGCGCGCCGGATCAAAGATCATCACCAGCGACAGTACCGCCAGCGCAAACGCAAACAGTAAGGTCATCCCTTGTTCGTCAATTTGTGAGGCAATCAAGGTGCCACAGGCAACCCCCAGCAAAACCCCCAAGCCTAACTTACGCACCAGATCCAGACGCACAGCGCCGCGTTTCCAATGCGCCCGGGCCGAGGACAAGCCAGTTGGAATAATAACCGCCAAAGAGGTACCCACCGCCACATGCATCAAGGCCGCAGACTGAAAACCCAAAGCCTGCAGACCAAAATAAAGGCCGGGCACCAAAACTAGCCCACCGCCAATACCAAGAAGACCAGCCAGAAATCCAGCGATCCCCCCGAGCGAAAGTAAAAACGTAAAAAGGAGAGCCCACTCTGCGGGGCCAAGACTATCCATGATACCCTGAAGACATCAGACGTACGGCCTTATTGCTGACTATTAAAAAAATGCCGGGGCCGACGTTCAGGCTTCTCTTCGCCCTGCGGAGGTAATTTTTCTGTCACAGCGGGTGGTTGCTGGACAGGTGCCACCGGTGGTGCCCCTGCGGCAGTGGGTGTCAATTCCGGCATCACCCCGAGATTTTGCAAATACATCTTTTTCATCATATCAACCAAAGCCGGGTCCGCCCCGGCTGGCAATGATCCGGCGCGCCGCTGCCCGTTCATGCTGGCCTGTTGTAAATATTGGGCCTGTCTTTGTTGGTTAAGAAGAGCCTGCTGCTGCCTGATCTGTGCTTGCTGCTTCTTGATTTGCGCCTCAACCTGCTCAGTTTCCGCCTGTATCCAAGTATCGCGCGCCGCACGTACACGAGCAGCCTCAGCATGAATTGGTGAATCCTCAAAACGCGCTGTCTTGGTTTGGGTTCTGCGGGGATCAAGGTTAAAAGGCTGCGTTGCTGGGCCCGGCCCCCCGTTATTGGCGGATCCGCCAATAAAAGGTTTCATATGCACCGGCCCGCCAGCAGAATCTTCATTCCCTTTACTACGGTTGAAAAAACCGAATACCCCTTTGTCGTCAGCCGCCACGGCTGGACTGCTATGCATTGTCGCTGCCGACAAGGGTAACACCAGCCATAACGTCAAAATCACGATACGTGTCGGAATCATCACTTTCTCCTTGTCCCGCTTGCCGGGCAATTATGCCAGTATTTTACCATTCTAGAACAATTTTCTGGCAGGCGCTTGCTTTTTTGGCACTTTCCACCGTAGGGGAGCGTCATCAAAAACCCCGGAAATCTACCAAAAAATTGCCACAAAATGGGCCCGCGACTTTAAGTCAAAATTAATAATTTGGGCGCAGTATGAGTACAATTCCGTAAAATGAATTATGGAACAAAAGACCA
>JAMPXY010000006.1 GCA_023700945.1 Alphaproteobacteria bacterium
CCTATTATACAAAAAAAGATTTTTTCCTTGATAACGGTCAGACCGTTGACAGCATCCACTTTATGATAGGTCAATTACCGTGAAGGCGATGAGAAACCCATATAGCTCCACCCGCAGCACACTACGTGTCCTCAAGGACTCGTTCAAAATTTACCCGTGGCAAAGCACTGCAGTTATCCTCTCGATTATAATTGCCGGATTAGCTGAATCATTGAGTCTACTAACATTGTTGCCTTTACTAACTCTCGGAATGGGGGCGATGGAAACACCTGTAGCGGAACAGGACCTTTCACGCGTTGAAACATTATTCCAAAACCTATTTGCACAGATAAACGTTGAACCTTCTCTCGGCCTACTTTTGGTGGTCCTAGTTGTCGCTATTACAATCAAGGGGCTAGCCTCACTCATCACCAAGGCTTATGTTGGAGTGGTTGCAGCTGATATCGCCACTGATCTGCGCATGCAGGTCATTCGCAGCCTGATGCAAACCTCATGGCAATACTTTACTAACCATGCCGCTGGCCGTTTTGCTAATGCTATAAGTTCTGAAGCGCAAAGAGCCTCCAATGCCTTTCTTTCAGCTTGGAACATGATAGCCGCTCTTATACAGATTGCTTTTTTCGTGCTGGCTTCAGCATTGCTCTCGTTACCGATTTTGGTGGGGGGCGTCCTTTGCGGCTTGGTCATTATGTTATTAATGGGCTGGACCGTCAAAATGTCCCGACAGGCCGGCAGTCGCGAAACTGACTTGATGAATAGCCTACTCTCGAAATTCACTGACAATCTGAGCGGGATTAAACCCCTTAAGGCCATGGGTCTAGAGAAGCTGATCTTGCCCGTTCTGGAAAAAGAGACGGATGGACTCAAAGAAGTACAGCAATATCAGGCTTTCAGCATCGCTGCACAACAAACTCTGCCAGAAATCATGGTCGTGATTGTACTCGCAATTGGCACCTACGCCGCCTTGCATTACACCGAAGTTAATATTAGCCAAATAGCTATCATGGCACTCTTCTTTAGTCGCATGGTAGCGCGGATTACCCAGTTCCAGAAATATGACCAGATGATTAGCAATACTGAAAGTGCCTATTGGTCAATCCGGGAGGCCATAGACGGCGCCCTCAAAGCTGGTGAACCTACTGTTAAGGGAGGATTCATCCCGAGTCTCCAGCAGGATATTCAACTTGATCAGATTGGCTTCGCTTATGGGGATACTGCCCTGTTTCGTGATTTTAATCTTACGATTCCGGCAGGGAAAATCACGGCCCTGATAGGTCCCTCTGGTTGTGGAAAAACCACAATTGCAGACATAGTCACTGGCCTTGTACGCCCGCAACAAGGGCGCATTCTAATAGATGGGCAGGATCTAACAAAGATTGATTTATGGCGCTGGCGTCAGATGATCGGTTACGTGCCGCAGGAATTGTACCTATTCCATGATAGCGTTTTGAACAACCTGACACTGGGCGATCAATTAATCAGTGAAGATGCCGTCCAAGAGGCAATAAAGCGCGCCGATGCAAAGGATTTTGTTGAAAATCTGGCAGAAGGTCTGCATACAATTATCGGCGAGCGGGGCAGTAAACTTTCAGGCGGCCAACGGCAAAGGTTAATGATTGCACGAGCACTGGTACGCAAACCAGCACTCCTGATTCTAGACGAAGCCACCACCGCGCTTGACCCCGCCACAGAGCGGGAATTATGTGCAACCATCAAGGGATTAGCAGGCAGCCTGACGGTGCTGGCAATATCACACCAGCCCGCCTTAAAAGAGATTGCTGACGTAGTCGTTGATTTATCTAAAGAAAGGAATAGGCCATGACTGCTGATCAACGCCTGAGCTCTGTTTTAGCTCTGCACGGGGGCTGCAAGGCTGTGCCACAGGACATACCGGCCTTCATAGGTATCGGCGCGGAAGAGAAACAGGCTGTTATAGACGTTCTTGACAGCAAGCTGCCACTTTCAGGATTCCACGGCAGTGCACGCCCCTCATTTTTCGGCGGACCCGAGGTACAGGCCTTTGAATCCGCCTGGCGTGATACTTTCAAATGTAAACATGCCCTGTCTGTTAATTCAGCAACCTCAGGCCTGATGGCCGCGATGGGGGCGATTGGCATAGAACCCGGCGATGAGGTCATCGTTCCTCCTTATACAATGTCGGCAACTGCCGTAGCGCCACTAATTTATGGGGGTATCCCGGTCTTTGTTGATATTGAGGATCAGTATTTTTGTCTTAATGTTGAAAAAGTAAAACAGGCTATAACACCAAGGACCAAGGCTATTTTAGCGGTTAATCTCTGGGGTCACCCCGCAGCCCTGCAAGAATTAAGAGCGCTGGCCGATGAAAAAGGCCTTTATCTGGTAGAGGATAATGCCCAAGCACTCTCTGCCACTGAAGATGGAGCGTGGGCAGGCACAGTCGGCCATATTGGTGTGTTTTCAATGAATGTGCACAAACATATCCAATCAGGCGAAGGCGGAATCTGTGTCACAGAGGATGATCACCTTGCACAACGCCTGCAGCTCATTCGTAATCATGGGGAGAATGTTACAACCTGGCTGGGGGTTGAGAATATAGCGAATATTATCGGATTTAATTTCCGCCAGACAGAAATTGGGGCAGCGATTGCCCGGGCTCAACTGAAAAAACTAACACCAATGGTCGAACGCTGCCGCCAGATTGCGGCGCAATTGACGAATGGGCTAAATGATCTTGAGGGTCTTATCACCCCAAAAGTTAGGTCCGGCTGTACCCATAGCTATTTTATGTGGTCAATTCGTTATCAAGAAAGCGTTTTGGGCATACCACGCGCCCGTTTTGTTGAAGCTTTGCAAGCCGAAGGGGTCCCCGTTTCGCAGGGATACGTCTCCCCTTTATACCGCCTGCCACTATTTCAGAAACGAATTGCCCTTGGCACTCAGGGCTTTCCTTTTTCACTTTCTCAAATTCAATATCATGACGGGCTATGCCCTGTTACCGAGAGACTGCATGAAAGGGAGATCATTCAGTACCAGCCAGTCGCTTGGGATCCCTCACCTGAACAGGTAGGACAAATGATCGAAGCGTTCCGCAAAGTTCACAAGCACATTAAGGATCTCTAAAGTCATGTGTGGCATTGCCGGTTACTATAGCACCCATCCGTATGACCCTGCTATGCTTGAGAATATGGTGGAATCATTACACCATCGCGGCCCTGATTCCTCCGGTTATTACCACTCAGGGCCATTCCATGGTGGTATGCGTCGACTCAGTATCAATGGCCTGCACACCGGTGATCAGCCTCTTTATAATGGCGATAAATCAATCGTCATGTTTTATAATGGCGAAATTTATAACTATCCGGAGCTTCGAAAGCGGCTAGAAGCAAAGGGATACCATTTTCGTACTGGATCAGATGGCGAGGCGATTACTCACTTGTTTAACGAAGTGGGACCACGTGCATTTGAGCAGCTCGACGGCATGTATGCCGTAGCACTATGGTCAGAAACAGAGAGGAAACTTTATCTCGCGCGCGATATCCCCGGTGAAAAACCGCTCTATTACAGCCGCCGACCCAATGGCGAATTGATTTTTGCTTCTGAATTACCCGTTTTCCGGGAATTCAGAAACATGGATTTATCTCTCAACCATCAGGCGCTCTGGGATTTTCCAACTTTCTTGTGGATACCAGAACCGGAGACAGTATATCGGCACGTCTCAATTTTACCTCGCGGTCATTATCTTAGTTATGATGGTAACAACTTAGAAATGCATCCAATTATCAACCGCTTTGACCAATATGCCGTTAAGGAGGAGGATGACTGGGATTCATTAGTCGAAAAAGCCCGCGCCGCCGTCACGGACGCGATCAAAAGCCGCCTGCTAGCCGATGTCCCGGTAGGAGCTTTTCTGAGTAGCGGACTAGATAGCTCAATAGTCTGCACAATCGCTCGGCAGGAACTAGATAACCTGACAACTTTTTCAATCGGTTATCATGCCGATGCGGTTGACCCTTATGAGGGGCATGCCGACGAATCTGCCGAGGCCGAGTCTTACGCCCAAACACTAGGGACAACCCACCACACTATTCGTGTCACTGGCGATGATTTTAGGAAGGCGTTACCCCTTTTTTGCCGCCGCGCTGGTCAGCCTTATGCTGTCTCTTCTGGCCTTGGAGTTATGACAGTCGCAGAGCATGCACGCGCTGCCGGAATTAAAACCCTTCTATCGGGGGATGGTGCCGATGAGCTCTTTGGTGGTTATTCGTGGTACAGGCATCTCGATCATCCGATACTGCATTCACCCGGTCACAACGGCAGCGGGTTTGTTTCAATGCACAACAAGGATAGGCCGCTTGACGACATCATCAATACCATAGGGTCATATGACCACCCAAAACGAGCATGGGCGTGGCACTATTATGCTGCCGAGGAAGAGAAGCGTGAGCTATTCAACCGTGAGGCTTTTGTTGACACGCAGTCATCATATCGCGTCTTTGCCCGCTATAAGCCAACTAACGACTGGCAGGCAATGGACTATATTCGGCAGGATCGTGAATGTTACCTGCCATACGAGATGATGGTAAAACTCGACCGCATGACTATGGCCCATTCAGTAGAGGGGCGGGCGCCACTAGTGGCCCCGCATTTAATTAAGTTTGCTGATGGCTTATCCTATAACCATATGGTTAGGGGAGATTCTCTCAAGCCCCTCCTGCGCCAAGCCTTTGCCGACATCCTGCCGGAGTCAGTGACACAAAGACCCAAACACGGCTTTCGTGTCCCGATAGACAAATGGCTAACTGATGACTGGCGCGGTCTGGTACAAGATACTTTTTCCGACAATTCAGCGCTGAATAAGCATGGCTTTTTATCAAAGCGGGCGGGTAGCCTTGCCGCCGATATGCTAGTCAGCCCTGAGCGCATTCACGGACATACTATTTTTTGTTACATCATGCTAAATATGTGGTTAAGCCAAAATGACTGACGCTATAAATAATCCTCTGTTTAACAAGCTCAGAATTATCAAGCCTGACCCTTTGACAGAGAGAATTGACGATCTGCAACGGCCCCTTTTAAAAATGGCTAAGCATTTTTTCAGAATTGTCTCCCCTTATTTCTGGGGCCCTAAACACACAGACATCTGGCCGATCGGGCGATTCGTCGCCGAACTCGCAGGCAAAAATATTCTAGATACCCGTTGCAATGACGGAAAATGGTTGGCGCTGCCATTACCGGTTTATACTTCACATTTTATTAATGGCGGCGATTACAAAAGATTTAACCGCGACAATATCCACCCTATCCTGAAATCCCATGCTCTCTCGGGAACCGCTGTTATCGATGTAGGTGCAAGTTGCGGTCAGGAGGTGGTAACTCTCTCGAAGGCGGTCGGCCCAGAGGGGGTTGTTTATTGTTTTGAACCCTCTTATTCCTATGAAGCCTTATTAAGGACGGTATCTCTGAACCAATTAAACAATGTTATTTGCATTCAGGCGGCCTGCGGTAACAGGAACGGATATCTGGAGGGAGCCAGTCATGGGCTGTATTTTGTAGGCACCGAATGCCGTTATAAGGAAGATTCAGGCACACCTATTATCAGGATTGATGACTTCCTGACGCATATTCAGGAACAGCGTCCCCTTTCCCTTATCAAAATTGACACTGATGGCTTTGAGTTTGAAGTTATTCAAGGTGCCCAAAAAACAGTTTCACATTTTCAAACACGGATTGTAGCTGAATTTGAAAGCCATTTTGACTACTCAGGAAAACGTGGCGCTGATGTTCTCAAAAGATACAAGGAGTTAGGATTCCGTGTGCATAAAATTCAAACATCCTGTCAAGAAATCAATGAAAACGCCTTCGAGAGTTACACAAGTGAAATGCTAGACCCCGAGAACATGATTGCCCATGATATCGTACTTGTGCCAGTAAGCCCTAAGACTGCTTAAGAAAAATATCCTGATAGCTGACAACAGCTGCTTCAATTGAAAAAATTTCTGGCAAACGAGTAGGTCGTAAGGGACTAAGAGAAATTGGTATATGCCCCATATAATTAAGAAATAAGGGCATTGATGCGGCAACCCTCACTGAACCATCTTTACCTTGCTGTGCAATTTCTGCAATCCCCCCGGCACTCTGTGCTGCAATCACCGGTGCCCCCATAGCCAGCGCCTCCAAGGCTACATTAGGCAACCCTTCATGGCGTGAAGGCAGTAAAAAGGCATCTGCGATGGCATAATAACGCCACGGCTCAGCGACAAAACCTTTAAGGGTAATTTGCATCAACCCCAAAGCGTCAATCTGATCTTGTAATTTTTGATGATCGGGGCCCTCACCAAGGATAACCAAACGCCAATCATCCCTTTCACGCCATGGTGCCAAGGCATCTATCAGCAGATCAAAGCCTTTCTGATCAACCAAGCGCCCTGCAGCAACAAACAATTTTTGTTCCGGGGTCGCATACTCGCCGCGCAAAGACAAATCATAAACAGCCTTAACCCGCGTCAAGTCTACCGGGTTAAAGATGCGTACCAATTTTTGTTTCATCTGCCGCAATAACCACGGCATTTCATCAAAAACTTTCTGCGTTGGCGAGACAATCTTCTCTGCAAAAGGGTACAACGTGAGATAGCCCAGCGAGAGAATCAGGCGCTTGGACAACTTATCAGCAAAATAACTCGGGGTGACCGCTTCACGAACAATCACGGGAACCCCAGGCACAAATATCCGGGCAAGCAAAACAATAAAGTTAAGATGAACCATCGTGCTGATGACAGCATCAGGTCCTAATTGCCGGATGGCTTTTATATAAACAAACAATCCTTGGCTGACACGCCTCACTCCCAGAGCTGTGACGGGGATATCCTTGGCAACCAATGAGGCAAGCGGGCCACTGGCATCAAAAACTATCAAAACAGGTTCGAACCTCAACCGATCGAGATGATTAGCGATAGTAATCATAACCCGCTCAGCACCACCCGCATTGAAGTTAGGCAGGATAAAAGCAATTTTTTTTCTGGCCCTTACCACGTCCATACCATTTCAACTCTAAAGTGTCTGGTATGAGAATTGATAGCCCAGCTCCAATGCCATCGGGCGCCAGATACCCTTCATATCATATATCACCCCACCAGGCTTGACGATACTCTGTAAGGACTCAGGCGTCATTTCTTTATAGACTTCATGACCCACTAAAAGTGCCGCCACATCAAACTCTGCCCGTTCCGGCAAAGTTGAGAGAATATCAATCCCGTATTCTTGCTGCACATCTTCCGGACGGGCATGGGGATCGTGAACCGCAACGTCATGCCCCAATGCCTGCAAGGCTTTCAGGATATCTAGTACCTTGGTATTGCGAATATCATTGATATTCTCTTTAAATGTAAAACCCAGCAGCAATATTTTACCGTTCTTACCTGGGCCCGTCTGCTTGGTCAGTAAATCATGGATACAGGTTGCCACATAAGGACCCATCCGGTCATTAATTTCGCGCCCTGCCAGAATAACACGCGGCTCGTGACCTATATTTAAGGCACACTCGGCCAGATAATAAGGATCAACCCCAATACAATGCCCCCCAACCAGACCGGGACTGAATTTCAGGAAATTCCATTTCGTCCCCGCAGCCTCAAGCACATCATAAGAAGACAGGCCCAATTTATTCAGGATCATGGTCACTTCATTGATAAACGCCACATTGATATCGCGCTGCGCATTCTCAATCGCTTTTGAAGCCTCGGCGGTACGAATATCACGAGCCCGGAAAACATTACCGTTATTCATCTGGCCATACAGATCCATCAGGAAATCCGCAACTTCATCCGTTTGGCCTGATACCACCTTGGTTATTTTTTGCACTGTGTGTTCAGCATCTCCGGGATTAATGCGTTCAGGAGAATAGCCAAGAAAAAAATGCTTGCCTGATTTCAAACCACTGCCTTGCTCTAATATAGGCCCGCATATGTCTTCCGTGACGCCGGGATAGACCGTGCTTTCATAAACCACGATATCGCCTTTTTTCAAAATCCCGGCGACCGCACGGGTAGCAGCCTCCACCGGCCCTAAATCCGGCTTGTTCTGGTCATCAATCGGAGTCGGCACCGTCACAATAAAGACATTACAAGACCGAATCTCTTCCAGATCACTGGTGAAATGACAGGTTGTCGTCCGCAACAAGGGGCCCTCAATTTCACGGTTACGGTCGAATCCTTCTTTTAATTCACGGACACGATCTACATGAATATCAAAGCCGGTAACATCCATATGCTTGGCCAACATCAAAGCCAACGGCATACCAACGTAACCCAGACCAACAACGGCAACATGAGAATCAGACAGCTTACGTAACATTATGAGACCTTATAATAATCCTTATACCACGCGACAAATCGCGGCACACCCTGCGCTATGGTTGTGGTTGGTTTAAAACCAGTAATCGCCGTGGTTTCACTGATATCCGCAAACGTTTCCGGCACATCACCAGGCTGCATATCCATAAACTCTATATTTGCCTTGCGGCCCAGCTCCGCTTCAATCAACCGGATAAAATCCATTAGATTTTCACTCCGGGTATTTCCGATATTCAAGACGCGGTGTGGTGCCTTGTTGACTTCACGCGCAGGAGGATGAGCCAGTGCCGCCACCACGCCGCTGACAATATCGTCTACATAGGTAAAATCCCGTTTCATCTGACCATGATTAAAAACTGGTACTTTCTCACCTGCCACAATGGCCTTGGTGAAAATAAACAAGGACATATCGGGACGGCCCCATGGCCCGTAAACCGTAAAGAAACGCAAACCTGTTTGCGGCATATTATAAAGATGACTATAACTCTGGCTCATCAACTCATCGCTGCGCTTGGTAGCGGCATAAAGAGAAATAGGGTGACTGACATCATCCTGCACCGAAAAAGGCAGCTTCTCATTACCGCCATAAACCGATGACGAACTAGCATAAACCAGATGCCGGAAATTGGCTGTATGTCGACACATTTCCATGACGGTCAGGTGCCCCATACAATTGGTCGTAATATATTCGTATGGGTTAATCAAAGAGTAGCGCACCCCCGCCTGGGCGGCCAAATGAATGACCTCGACAAAAGGACCCTCTGTACGCCAGAGTGCCTCCATCGCAACTTTGTCAGCGATATTGAGCTCGACAAACCGGAATGCTGAATGGGGCCGCAGTTGGGCCAGGCGGTCACGTTTTAGCTGCACATCATAATAGGGGCTGAAATTATCAACTCCTACCACCCTGCGCCCCTGCGCCAGCAAACGCTGAGCTGCGTGAAAGCCGATAAAACCTGCAACCCCGGTGACAAGCACAGGCGGCAAATTTTCTGGATCGTGGCTCAGGTATGAATCGGTCATCAGCACTCCGCCCGCTTCAGGACTGGTTATTATGGGGCTGCTGGCGGACAGGGCGGGATTCGAACCCGCGATACACTTTTGGCGTATACACACTTTCCAGGCGTGCGCCTTCAACCACTCGGCCACCTGTCCGCAACTGGAAAACAGGCCTGAAAACTAGTCGCCAGCCAGTAAAAGTGCAAGCGCGAAGTGAGGGAAATCTGTAAATTCAGCAGCTTCGGGACATTTTAGCCCATTGTCAGCAAAAACCTCGGTGTTAGAATAGCTTAACTCTGCATTCCGAAGGGGACCTTGCCATGAGATTTTTTGCCTTGTTTTTTATCCTGTCGATACCGGCACTGGCAGCTCTGTCCTTTGACCTATGGCTCGCCTATGGCGACACGGCTGATCTGAACAAGCCGCCAGAATTGACGTCAGTCGGCTGGCTCTGGGTGCGCTATGCCGAGGACAATTACAATTTAATGCGAGAAACCATAGATCCCGCCACTTGGAGCAGTGTTATCAGCCCGATCCTCAGCCAGAAAACTATATTGGTTGCCCTGTTTCCGGTGTACTTAGCCATCCCCATTTTGTTGATTATGAAAATTTTTGGCTGGGGTTCCTTTGCCGGCAGCGGCTGGATCAGCAAACTGATACGCCCCAAGAAAAAAATGGGCTTTTCCTATCAGACAAGCCTCGATGGTCCGCGTAAAAAAACCAAATATAACCGCCGCTAGGTGCGGTAACTCTCAATCAGCCGGTCAATCAGCACCAAATCCTCAGGCCGGCTGAGGCGGTGATTACCGTCTTCAATCAAATGTACCGTCACAGTGTGATTGCCTGCCCGGGACAGGGCGTCCTTCAACCGTGGCGCTGTCTGCCAGAGAACATCTTCATCTTTCATCCCCTGCACCAGATGCACCGGACCTTGAATAAGGGGTGCGTTTTCCAGAATATAATGTTCAGCGCCATCTGCAAGCAGGCGCTCTGTAATTGTGTATGGCTCTAGGCTGTAATGATTCGGAACGTCTATAAACCCCTGTTGCATCAGAGTTTCTTTATCAACGGCGCTCATTCGCTCTTCCCAGATTTCACGGGTAAAATCAGGTGCGGCGGCAATCCCGACAAAGCCGCACACACGCTCCGCACGGGCCCGCGCCAGCAACAACCCGATCCAGCCGCCCATGGATGACCCCACCAACAGTACAGGCCCCACGGTCAACTGATCAAAGACAGCCAGCGCATCCGCCAGCCATAAGCCGATAGTCCCTTCGGTAAAAACTCCCGCTGACTGGCCATGTCCCCGATAATCAAAGCGAACGAAAGGCTGCTGGCGCTGCCGACAAGCCTGCTCGAAATACAAGGCTTTGCTGCCCTGCATATCGGAACGAAATCCCCCCAAGAACAATACGGTCGGGTATGGCGAATTTTCAGACCAATAACTGTGATAAGCCAGTGCAGGGGCAGAAACGCGATGAAAAAACTGCGGTTGTAGGGTGCTCATCTTTGTAAAATCCCCAAGCAAAGGCCGAAAACAAGCCGTTTTTATTACCCAGCTTCTAACAGAGTGTGGTAAATCAGTTCATAAAGTTCAAGGGTCCTGATGATATATGCCTTTTCTACCAAAGAATAAACCAGCCGCCCCCACCGGCCCTGTGATTATGCAAGTCATTCCTTCGCTGGGTGCCGGTGGTGCTGAGCAGGGCTGCATTGATGTCGCCGCTGAACTGGTCAAAGCGGGAGCAACCTCCTTGATTGTGTCTAATGGCGGTCACCGTCTGCCCGAGGTCTTACGGGCCGGAACCCGACATATACAGATGAATGTCGACAGCAAGAATCCATTGGTCATCTGGCGCAACAGTCTTAAGCTGCGCAAAATTATCAACTGCGAGAAGGTCGATATTGTTCACGCCCGCTCACGCGCTCCGGCCTGGAGTTGTTATTTCGCATGCCGAAAGACCACCGCCCGCTTTATGACGACATGCCACGCCCCCTACAATCTCAAAGAAGGCTACTGGGGACACTGGAAGAAACGCTATAATTCCTCTATCGCCCGGGGCGAACGCGTGATTGCGATCTCCCATTTCGTTGCCGATTATTTGCGCAAACATTACGACATTGACCTCCGCAATATCCGCGTCATCCATCGCGGCATAGCTCTGGAAAAATTTCACCCCACCACAGTCTCGGCCGAGCGCATGATCAAACTCTCGCGGGAATGGCGACTGCCGGATGGTGTCAGCGTGGTAATGATGCCGGGACGACTGACCCGCTGGAAGGGTCACCATGTACTAATTGATGCCATGGCGCGCCTGAACCGCCCAGATACAGTCTGCGTACTGATCGGGTCGGATCAGGGCCGTAAAGAATACCGTAACGAGCTAGAACAGACCGTAAAAAACCGAGGACTTGAGGGGCAAATCCGTATCGTTGACCACTGCGCCGACATGCCCGCTGCCTATATGATGGCAACAGTCGTTGTTTCCGCGTCCATTGACCCGGAAGGTTTCGGGCGGATCGCTGCAGAAGCTCAAGCCATGGGTCGCCCGATTATCGCGACCGACCATGGCGGCTCACGTGAAACTATCATCCGGGGGGAAACTGGCTGGCTTGTGCCACCGAATGATCCCGTAGCCCTCACCAAAGCGATTGAAGAGGCCCTATCGCTGGACCCAACCCACCGCTCTATTCTGGCCACCCATGCCATGTCCCATATCGCTGGTAATTTTACCAAGGACCGCATGACCGCCCAGACGCTGGCAGTTTATGCCGAGCTGCTCGACGAAAAAACCGCCAAGGCGGAAAGTTTGAAAAAAGAAATTGACCGTCTCAGCCATATCGCCGTTGCAGCCGAATGATGCAGAACCCAACAGCCGATCAGACTGCCTCCGACTTTGTCTACAACACGCCCCCACATAAAAAAATATTGGTCATCAAGCTGGGAGCCCTTGGTGATTTTATACAAGCACTGGGGCCAATGGCCGCCATCCGCCGCCACCATCCTGATGCGGATATCACCCTGCTCACCACCCAACCTTTTGTCAGCTTTGGTCTAGCCTGTGGCTATGTCAACCATGTCTGGACTGACAGCAAACCTAAATGGAAAGATATCAGACAATGGCTGGACCTGCATCACCGCTTGAATGATGCCGGTTTCGACCGGGTTTATGATTTGCAAAACAATGACCGCACCGCGCTTTATCTCAAACTTTTTTCAGCAGCCCGGCGGCCGGAGTGGGTGGGCGCCGCCCCCGGTGCCTCTCACCGCAACAACAGCCCGGAACGAACGGCCGGACCAGCACTGGAAGGCCATATACAAACTTTAGCGCTAGCAGGCATCCATGATGTCATGATTGATGACCTGCGCTGGGTCGAAGGCAATATCCAACATTTCATTAAAGAAAACGGATTGCGCAAACCCTATGTCTTGCTGGTGCCCGGCTCGGCCCCGGAGCGTCCGGAAAAGCGCTGGCCTGCAACGCATTACGCCCAGATCGCACGCATTATTGATGGGTGGGGTTTCCAGCCTGTTATTATTGGCACCCGCCACGAAGCAGATCTGGCTGAAACCATCTGTCAGATTCATGCAAACTGCATCAATCTGACAGGCAAAACGGCCTTGTTTGATCTGGCCGTTTTGGGACGCCAGTCTGCAGGTGCCATCGGCAATGATACCGGCCCAATGCACATGATCGCCCCAACCGGCTGCCCCTCACTGGTATTATTCTCACAACACAGCAACCCCCTGCGTCATGCCCCACGCGGACCCACCGTTAAAACCCATCAAGTTAATGATTTGGCAACGCTCAGTGTAGATGAGGTCGAAGGATTGCTGGCTGCCCGCTGGTTCCGGCAATAACTCAGGATTGCTTGTCTTCAGGGATACCCATGAGATTGGTAATTTTTCCCGCCTCATCCGGAGAGTAAATATCATAGAGGCAACGCAACACCGCTTCGGTGGCACTATCGTTCATCGAATAAAAGATTGTCTGGGCATTGCGACGGGTATTGACCAAACCATCACGGCGCAAGCGTGCCAAATGCTGTGAGAGCGCCGATTGACTCAAACCAACAATATCTTCGAGTTCACCCACACTCTTTTCACCCTGATAAAGTGCACAGATGATCATCAAGCGGCGTTCATTCGAGAGCGCCTTCAAGAGGTTAACCGCAACCTCAATGTTGCGTTCTATTTTTCTTACATCCATCTAACGGACCAAAATTCAGCCACAGCTCTTATGCCTTGCGGGCGACAGGCTTACGCAGAAATAAATTACCCTCTGGTTTTTTTTGCTTTCTTGGATGGGCGGGAAATTATTGCGCTAAACAAGAGTAAAACGCAACCCGATTCTGGCCACCCCATACTTCTTAAGTAGTATATGAATCCAATCTAAAGTATGGCCAACAGCAAGTCTTCTTTTAAATATCCCGTCAATCCCCAGGTAAAACGGGTTTGGCTGGCAACAATGCAAGTAAAAAAGCCGCGAAAGCAGGGGGTAAGAGCCCTAGCGTCATCGACACTAGGGCGGTGGGCCATGGGAAAGTAATACGGGCTTTGTTTTTCGATAACCCCAGCGCCATAATCTGTGCTGCGCGATCAACAGGCATCAGCAAGGGCATACGATAACCGTTTACAGCCGTCATCGGAGAATTGATAAAGCCGGGACAAATCACAGATACCCCAATCCCGTAGCGGGCCAGACTGCCCCGCAGTGCCTCTCCATACATACGTACGCCAGCCTTGCTGGCACTGTAGGCCGGAGCACCCGGCCAGCCATTAAAGGATGCCAGAGAGCTCACCAACGCAATCTGTCCCTGCCGCCGCGGGATCATACGCGGGATCAGCGGCAAAATCGTATTTAAAGTCCCCATCAGATTAACTTCGAAAATAGCGCGTTCCCCTGCAAGCCAAGATAAATCCTGATCACCCGTACCCCCGGAAATGCCAGCGTTAGCAATCACAAGATCAATCGGCGAGCGTTCATCAGCCTCACCCAGCCACTGCGTTAACGCAACCTGATCCCGGACATCAATCAAACAGGTTTCAACTCGGGCCCCGCGCAAGCGGCATAAATCAGCCACAGCGGTCAGGCGCTCCTCATCGCGACCGGTCAGGTACAAAGTGATGCCCCCGCCCGCATAATACTGCGCTAGCGCTGCGCCTATGCCACTTGAGGCCCCCGTAATCAGCACCGTGCGGAACTGTTTCATAATTCTATCCGACGTGGTCGTATTGCTTTTTATAAACGGCGAAGGCCTGTTCGAATTCCCTCGTCACATCGAGCGGCGCTTTTTGCGAAGTGTTGATCACCAGATCAAAATTGGCCGGGTCACCAATATCCACGCCGTAGAGGCTTTTATAACGTATAATCTCACTCCGGCGGCGTCGTTCGACTTCGTCCATCGCGGTTTGGATATCAGTGAACTTTTCCCGCAGTTCGGCCCCATCACTGAAAATACGGTGAACCGCCACATCCAGATCGACCGTCAAACGGATTTTCAGCGCATCCTTGACGAAAAACCAGGCCATGCGCGAATCCAGAATCAGATGCTCTTTTTGATCGTTGAGGGTTTTGAGGAAATCATCCACCAGATGATCAATCTCAGCCTGCGACTCAGCCATCTCGTTCAAGGCCGTCAGTGAAATTCCTTTTTCGGCCGCCAGTGTACGAAAAATATTACCGGTGGTGATCAAGCGAAAACCGGTTAATTCCGACACTGCGCGCGCAAACGTGCTTTTGCCACTGCCGGGATCGCCCGTAATGGCGATACGATAATAACGGGATTGAGACATGGGTCAGTTTTAAAGAACGGCTGTGCTGCGGTCAAGCCTCGAGCGCCTGCGCCAACTTGACAAAATCACTAACCGGCAATTGTTCAGCCCGCAAATCTCCGGGGATACCGCTCTGTTCGAGCAGACGGGCATAATCCCCTAATGAAGAGCGCAGCATTTTGCGCCGCTGACCAAAGGCCGCGGCCGTAATAGCCTCCATCGACTGGGCCATAGGGCTATCATGAGCCAGAACCCGCGGGCGGAAACTGACGACACTCGATGCAACCTTGGGCGGCGGGGTAAAGGCACTGCCCGGCAGGTCATAAGCCCGCTTGACCTCACACAACCACTGCGCCAGAACCCCGAGCCTGCCATAGACCTTCCCCCCCGGAGGGGCGGTCAGACGATCGGCCACCTCACGCTGAAACATCAGCAGCATCCGACTGACAAAGACCGGGTCATCCCTGATCTGTTTGAGCCAGCCCACAACTAGCGGCGTTGCTATATTGTAAGGGAGATTGGCAATAATCATCCTTGGGCCTTGCGGTACCAGCGTCCGTATATCAACGCTCAAGGCATCGGCCTGTAGCACAGTAAGCCGCCCAGCGGCCACTTTGGCAAGGGCTTGCAGAGCCGCCACTGCCCGTGGATCAAACTCAATCGCCAGCACCTGCCCAGCCCCCGCCCGCAGTAAACTCCGCGTTAGACCACCCGGCCCAGGGCCGATCTCAATGACTGTATGCTCCGAGAGTTCGCCTGCCAGCCGCGCAATTTTATCGGTGATATTACGATCTAGGAGAAAATTTTGTCCCAGCGCCTTGGTCGCCTGCAGACCATGATCGGCGATCACCTGCCGCAAGGGTGGCAAATCGTCAATCTGTGCGATCAGAGACAGATCAGACACGGCGTTCGATAAAGGCAGCGGATTTTAAGTCCAGCAAATGACGGCGCTGGGCACGTTCCAGACGGTCATTACCCAGACGCTGCATGACCTCATCACGCGAAGGGATGTTATCCTCTGTAATAACCCGCATCTTGCGCAAGGTGATGATGTAATAACCCGCCAATGTGCGCACAGGCTCACTGAGATCTCCCTCTTTCATACGCAGCAGAACCTCTTCAATTTCCGGAGCGAGCTGACCTTCTTGTACCCAGCCAACATCACCGCCGCGCTTGGCGCTGGCCGATTGTGAAAACTGGGTTGCCACGCGCTGAAACGGAGCCTTACCCTGCAGCATTTCCCGGGTGAGTTTGAGCGAGAGCTGCTGCATATCAGCCTCTTGCTGCGGGTTATCGATCGGCAGGAAAATTTCACCAACCAAATATTCGCTCTTACCAATATTGGTGCGCAGGCGTTCAATCATATTATCAACTTCCAGATCGTTGACCGTCACCTGCGGACGAATTTTTTGTTGCACGACCTTACCCCAGGCCATCTGTGCCCGGATCTGGCTCTCCATTGCCCGCACCGGAACGCCTTGCTGCTTCATCACGGCCCGGAATTTAGCCAAATCCATGCCATTCTGCTGGGCAATCGCGGTAAAGCCACCTTCAACATCTTGCGCACTAATAGTGATACCAAGACGCCCGGCCTCCTGCAGCATCAAGCGTTCATCCACCAGCATGTTAATCACTTGTGGGGCCAGACGTTGTTTGATCTCCTGCGCATCAGGCATCCCAGAGGACACCATCACCAGCCGTAGACGCTCTTGGACGTCAGAAGCCGTTATCGCATCATTATTGACCACAGCCGCAATAGTCTCCGTACGGGCGGCCTGAACCGTCTCCATCAGGAGAGGCTGGAGAAGAAAAGCGACCAGAACAATCAAACTTATTTTTTTCATGCACCTAGCATCCATTGGCAATATGGCCTTTTCAGGCTGTTTTTTTGTCAGCAAAACGTCCGCCAGCGCGGTAGGTTTCCAGATATGATGGTAAAATCAAACTCATACCGGTAGGACTAATTCCCAAATCGCTCAAAGTCAGATTTCCGCTCCCCACAACATTATCAGTTTTCAAGCTTTCGACCTGATCAGGCGTCAACAAAGGGCGCGGAAGCAGGCTGAGGAAAAAGGCATCGATCTTTGCCACAGAAAACGGCAACGGCACTAAAATGCGTTTGTGACCGGTATATTTGGCGAGCAGTTCATAAATCTGACGAAAGGTCACGACCTCCGGTCCACCCAGCTCATAAATCTGGCCACGCGGATCAAACCCGCCAGCCACAGGCCTTAAGGCCGCAACCAGCACCGCCTGCGCCACATCACCAACATAGACGGGCTGAAATTTAGTCTTACCGCCGCCAATCAAGGGCAGCAGTGGGAAGATTTGCGCTAAACGCGCAAACATATTAAAGAAATTATCTTCCGGGCCAAAAATAACGCTGGGACGCATGATCGTCACCCACGGGCAGGCAGCCTGAATCGCACGCTCACCCTCCCGTTTACTCGCAGCATAGCGTGAACGGGCCTGATCCACACCCAGCGCCGATATATGAATAAACCGCACCACGCCCTCGCGCATGCAGGCTTCAGCCATCAGTACTGGAATTTGGTTATGCAGATCATGAAACCGACGACGGCGGCGCTCATATAAAATACCCAGGCAATTCACAACAATGCTTGCCCCCTCTATGGCCTCCCGCACACTGGCGGGATCACTATAGCGGCACAGGAACGGCACTACCTGCCCGACGCTACCGCAGGGTTTAAGGAAATAAGCCCGTTCCGGCACCCGGGTAGCCACCTTGACGGTATAACCCTCAGCCACCAACCGCTTGACGATATGACGCCCTAGAAAGCCGGTGCCGCCGAAAACCGTGGCAATTTTACGTTTTGCGCTCATGCAAAAAACTCCTGAAATTCTTGCCCCTACTATAGGCAGCGGTGCCGCTGACGTCCAGCGTTTGCGCCCTTTTATGCCCTACTCATTCCCCCAAGGCATTGTATAGTAGGTTCAAGAATGAACAAATCAGCCAGAAATTTTTAAAATTGGCCGTCGTTTATAAAGAAAGATGCCTATGAGTTTTTTAGAGGGCAAGACAGCCATGAAAAGTATTAAAAGCAAGACTCTCGGGGTGCTGCTATGTACATTCTTGTCTTTCCTGATTCTGGAATTCCCCAATTCAGCCTATGCAGATGTCTGCATGGGACAAAGGGAATACTGTGCGGTTCTATTGCAAGAACCGGATCATAGGCCTAACAATCGATACTGTTACGAGAATCAGGGCTATCCTACGGCCTTGGAATGCAGAGAAATCATCAAACGGCATGAAGAAGCGCTGGAAAAACAAGCTTCCCGGGAGCAGGCCTCCGGAAAAATAATTAACAAAGGCACATCCCACGAAAGACCATGGACATATTATGCTCTAGGGTGTCTGGCCGTTTTTGTCTCTTTTATTACATTTAGGATAAAGACAAAAAGAAAATTAACGAGAACTAGCGACTCGGTAACACCTCCCATCGAAAGCATTGTTTCTCTCTCAAACAGCATTTTTCTCAACTTTATTAAGTTTGCTTTTAAGGCAACAAATTTTCTTCTCCTTTGGGGCTTCTCAACCTTCATTGCTACTGAAATATCTTGTAAAATCACGGGGATACAATGCAGTCAGGCAGGCAGCACAGCTTGGCTGCTATATTTTTGCCTTGCCGCGCTTTTATTCCTGACGGTTTATGTCTTGTGGTTCTTATGTTCCCGCAGAGGGAGAAAGAGCAGCCAATGGGGTATAAAAGTTTTTTTCCTCAACCTTGTTTTAGGAATTATCCTCTATGCCTTAGTACTGAATAACTGATCTAATCTTCCCGGCTGACAAAGCTATCCATGACCCGCTTGGTGCCACCGCGGTCAAACGCAATATCGAGCTTATGGCCATCAACGTTAACCACCACACCCTTGCCGAATTTTTCATGAAAAACACGCACCCCGCGGGTATAGGCATCCTTGGGCAAGGGCCGATCCTGCCGACTGTAGGACGTGCCCGCCGGACGACTACGAACAACAGGGGTTATGCCTGATGAATCCCAATGCTGCGAACGACCGGGATTATACGTACCTTGCTCACTCGAGGATTCGATATGTTCCGCAGGCAATTCATCAACAAAACGCGAGGGGATGGCGCTGATCCAACTGCCATACATCTGACGATTGGCAGCATAAGAAATATAGGCACGCTGGCGCGCCCGGGTCAGGCCAACATAGGCCAGTCTGCGCTCTTCCTCCAGACCTTTCATGCCGTTTTCATCCATGCTGCGTTGGGAGGGGAATAAACCTTCCTCCCATCCCGGCAGGAATACGGCATCAAATTCCAGCCCTTTGGCACCATGCAAAGTCATGATCGAGAGGGCGTCATCACTATTCTGGTCGTTGCGCTCAAGCACCAGCGCCACATGTTCAAGGAAGGCTGGCAGGGTTTCGTATTCACCCATTCCGGCAATCAGCTCCTTGAGGTTTTCAATCCGCCCCGGGGCATCGGGTGATTTATCCGCCTGCCACATTGCAATATAACCGGACTCATCCAGAATCTGGCTTGCCAAGGCGCCGTGGCCACTGGTTGAGAGCAACGAGCGCCAGCGTTCAAAATCTCCCATCACCTGCGCTAACGCGGCCTTGGTTTTCGGTTTGAGTTCATCAGTTTCGAGCAACTGACTGATCGCTACATAGAGGTTACTATCTTTACTGCGCGCCACTGCATACAACATCTGGATCGTGGTATCACCAATCCCGCGTTTGGGAACATTGATAATGCGCTCAAGCGCCAGATCATCAGCGGGCTGCGCGACCACACGCAAATAAGCTAAAGCATCTCGTATTTCTTGCCGTTCATAAAAACGCTGCCCGCCCACCACCTTATAGTTCAGGCCCAACTGAATAAAGCGCTCTTCAAATTCCCGAGTCTGAAAGCCCGCACGCACCAACACAGCCATTTGCGAGAGTCGCCAGCGTTTATGCTGCAACTGTTCAATTTCTTCACCCACATAACGCGCCTCGGCCGGCCCATCCCAGAGGCCACGCACAACAACTCTTTCGCCTTCATCAGAAGCTGACCACAAGGTTTTGCCTAAACGATCTTCATTGTGGGCAATCACACCCCCAGCGGCACCCAGAATATGCCCGGTCGAACGATAATTTTGCTCAAGACGAATAATCTTGGCACCGGGAAAATCCTGTTCGAAACGCAAGATATTGCCAACCTCGGCACCGCGCCAGCCGTAAATTGACTGGTCATCATCGCCAACACAGCAAATATTCCCTGACCCCTTGGCCAGAAGCCGCAGCCACATGTATTGCGCCACATTAGTATCCTGATATTCATCGACCAGAATATAGCGAAAGCGCCGGTGGTAATCGGCCAACACATCGGCATGCTGGGGGTTGCGTAAAATCCGGATCATATGCAACAACAAATCACCAAAATCGCAGGCGTTCACCGTCTTCAGCCGTTCTTGATATAGACGATAAAGATGAGGCATCCGTCCCCCGGCAGCCTCCCCCGCATCACTGGCAGATACATCTTCCGGGCTATACGCCTTGTCTTTCCAGCGATCAATGATCCCGATCATCGCCTTGGGTGCCCATTTTTTGGTGTCAATGTTTTCATTGTCCATCAACTGCTTCAGCAACCGGATCTGGTCATCAGGATCTATAATGGTAAAGGCCGACGTCAAACCCGCCAGATCGGCATGACGGCGCAGCATGCGCGCCGCCAGCGCATGAAAGGTCCCCAACCACCAGCCCTCAACCGGCTGACCGCCCCGCAAATGCGAGACCCGCTCGCGCATTTCCTGCGCCGCTTTATTCGTAAAGGTTACCGCCAAAATCTGAGAGGGAAAGGCCTTGCCGGTTTGCAAGATATGCGCAAGCCTTGTCGTTAGCACCCGGGTTTTCCCGGTGCCCGCACCCGCAAGCACCAATACCGGTCCTTCAATACTCAGGACGGCTTCGCGTTGCGGATCGTTCAGCCCGGACAAATAATCAGGTGCCAATAATGTCATGTGAGAGGGTGCGTGCATGCCCTATTGATACGGGGTTTACCGTTACAGGGCAAGACATCCTTGCTACCATTGAGACGCCTGCAATTTTAAAAATCAGGCCAGTTCTTTCTTTTGTTTTTTGCCCGGAGTCGGGGCAGCCGCCACCTGATTACGGCCATTATGCTTGGCGGTATAAAGCGCGGCATCAGCGCGCTCAATCAAGTCTTGTAGATTCTCACCCGGATCGTATTCGGCGCACCCAACTGACATGGTGATCCGCCCGAGTTTGTCGCCAGTGCTGCGATTAACCACATCTTTTGTTGCCACAGCCTTACGCAGGGCATTCCCCACAATGACGGCGGCAGCAAGATTGGTATCAGGCAGGATGATAGCAAACTCTTCGCCTCCATAGCGGGCCGCGATATCGCGGCCCTTAACACCATCAGTGAGCGTACGGGCAACCAGACGCAAAACCTGATCACCAACCTGATGGCCGTAATTGTCATTAAAACTCTTGAAGTAATCAATATCCACCATCAACAAGCAGAAAGTACCCCCGGTCTGCCGGGCTTCTTCCGAAATGCGCGATAGTTCATTATCAAAGGCCTTGCGGTTAGAGAGGTTGGTCAAACCGTCAGTCAGCGCTTCGCGGCGCACACTTTCAAGATCACGCTGCAATTCTTCCATCACATGGGATGATTTATTCAGCTCTTCTTCGAGTGTCTTGTTGCGCTCGAGCATGTTTTTGGTATCCGAGACCACACTCGCCAGCACCTGCTGCAACTCCTGAGGCGATGAGCTGCTCTGGATCTTGGCGGTAACACCTTCAAGATTGCCGCTATATTCGGCCGTGGCCGCCTTGACATCCCGGACAACGCCAGTGACATTGCGAATGGTTGAGTTGATTTCATCGCCGGCACGGCGTACCGCTTCCTGATTTTTTTCATCGCTAATAAAGCGGGTATAAAGTTCATGGCAGCGCTCAAGTGTCACTCGTTGCTTGTTGGCAATCAGAATATCAATCGCCCGGGTCACTTCCGGGCTTTGTCCGGAGAAATACACGTACCACAGCTCGTAGACATCAGGGGTCGCAGGCAACGCTTCGCTGCGAATCCGCTCAAGCGCGTTATTCGAAAATTCCTGAGCCTGTTTGCTGTCGTGGTGATAATGCACCGTGGAACCCCATTCCGGATAATCGGTCAAGCAAATGTTAGCAGTCTCACGCGCTGGTGAGTAGAGGAAATTCCGGAAAAAATACCCGACCCTACCCTTCTTTTTTCATCATCGCCCGAACTCGCTTAATGAAAACTGAAGACATGAAGCTTTTGTCACCAAAATCAAGGCGATAGAAGACATAAGTCGGAAAAATCTGATTTTATCAACCGAAGAACGGTTTGGGAGATGCCACCTGGAATACACCGGGGTTAGGCTTCAGGGCCATGGGCTTGAAATCAAGCTCGTCTTTATCGGCACTGGGGCCTTCGCCACCCGCCGCCTCACGGCCATTGCGGAATACGCCCGCCAAGGCCTTGGCCGCCGGGGTCAACTCAAGCGGCTTCATATCAAGTTTCGGTGCTTTTTCAATACCACGCAGGCCATCACTGGCGGTTTCAATCGAACCCCCGTCGATCGGCGAACGCTCGCCCGGCAACTGCGACATGAAGCGATTAAAGTTATTACCGCCTGCATTCTGCGCCGGAGCCGCCTCTGGCTGGGCCGCACTCGATCCGGAAGCCCCATACCCCATGGTCTGGCCTTTGGCATCTTTACTGGCAAAATAACTGGGGCCATCACTCTGGCCGCTGAAGGCCTTGACCACATCATAGGCCACGCCCGCGGCTGCAACAGCAGCTCCGGCGACTGGCCCGGCGACCACAGTCGCCCCCGCGGCGGCGGCCATATTCAAGCCTTGCCCCATAGCCATGCCCGCCACTTTACCGGCAGGGCCTGCTTCCTGTTTGGCTTTCGGTTGATCGGCACCACTAACAATTTTCTGCAATTTAGCCGCTTCGCTGGCGAGGTTAGTAGCTGCCTTTTGGGCTGATTCCTGACGAGCGGCCCCGGCCTGCACCGATGACCCGGCGCTCAAAGCCCCGCCCATACCGCCGGGGCCTTTCGAAGTTAAATCCTGATATTGCTGGGCGGCCTTGACCTGCGTGGCTGTCATTGACGGCTGGTTGGCGGCATCCTGACCCGGATCGACGATCTGTCTTTGAATGGTCTGTAAAAGATCGGGCTTAACACCCATACCCATCGTCGGGTCGTTGGCGGCATCGAGCCCGGAATCAGCCGCGAATACGTCCGAACCTTCGGCGCTCATCGCAAACTCACCACTTATTGACTTGGGCAGTGCCATTATTCCTACACACCTTATTTTTGATTGTTATGTGTAGTTGTATCTTACACTGCACATATTAATCAAAGGTTTTCACACCTGTATATTCCCTATTATATTAACCTTTCCTGTCAGCGATTTCAAACTTTATGGAATCTAAACGACGGTTTTTATCTTATGAGCCACGCAACCTTCTGTAACTCATTGATTCTGCTATATGATTTTTCCGAATAATCTCTGTCGGAGCGCCCCCGGTGACCACCGCCTCTAAATCCGCCACCGTCCGCGCCACCCGGAGCAGACGGTGATAGGCCCGGGCTGAAAGCCTGAGGCGATCCGCCGCCTCGTTCAGCAGCACCCGTGCCGCGTCTTCAAGAACCGCCATCTGCTCAAGCAGGGCCGGGGAAGCGGTGGCATTGAGGTAACCCAACCCCGGCGCCAGCGCCTCATAACGCTGCTGCTGGATGATACGAGCAGCGGCCACCCGTGCGGCCACACTGGCCGAATGTTCACTGCCAACAACCGGTGTCCCCAGATCAGCAATCGACACCGCCCCGGTTTCCACCTGCAGATCAATCCGGTCAAGCAAAGGGCCGGAGAGTTTATCCTGATACTCCGACCCGCAGCGCGGCGCCTTGGTGCATTCTTGTGCCGGATCGCCAAGATAGCCGCAACGGCAAGGATTCATCGCCGCAATCAACTGGAAGCGCGCCGGGTAAGTGACATGATGATTGGCACGCGCCACTGTAGCCTCACCAGTTTCCAGCGGCTGTCGCAGTGATTCGAGCGTTGCACGCGCAAACTCCGGCAACTCATCAAGAAACAGCACCCCGCGATGGGCCAGCGAGATCTCGCCGGGCCGCGCCTTGTGCCCGCCACCAACCAGCGCAGGCAACGAGGCCGAATGATGCGGGCTGCGGAAAGGCCGCTGCTGGATCAGGCCACCCTCAGGTAAACTACCCGCAAGCGAATGAATCATCGAAACCTCGAGCGCCTCGCGCGGCGAGAGCGGCGGCAGGATACCGGGCAGACAACTGGCGAGCATCGATTTGCCCGCACCCGGTGGGCCGATCATCAACAAGTTATGACCGCCCGCAGCCGTAATCTCGAGGGCCCGCTTGGCCGTTTCCTGTCCGCGCACCGCCGCCATATCGGTGTAACCCGCGCGCGGATGCGCCGCGATGATTTTGGCTTGCGGGCGGCTTAACACCTGCGTGCCCTTCATATGGTTGATCAATTGCAACAGATCACCGGGGGCAAGAATTTCAAGATCACCCGCCCACGCCGCCTCACTGCCACACGCGGCCGGACAGATCAGGCGATTATCATTGGCAGAAGCATGGAGGGCGGCCGGCAGCACGCCCGCGACCGCACGAATACCCGCATCAAGCGACAACTCGCCCAGCACCACGCAATCACGCAACTCATCGGCCGGCAACACGTCCATCGCCGCCAGCAATCCCAGCGCAATCGGCAGATCATAATGGGAGCCTTCCTTGGCCAGATCAGCCGGAGCAAGATTAACCGTCAGGCGTTTGGGCGGTAACGATAGGCCTAATGCATGAAGCGCCGCCCGCACCCGCTCACGCGATTCCGCTACAGCCTTGTCGGGCAACCCGACCACAGTGAACGCGGGCAATCCGTTGCTGATCTGCACCTGCACATCGACGCCTTGTACTTCAACACCATGAAAGGCGACTGTGTTAATACGCGCAACCAACGCCAATTCCCCCTGAAACAATCAGGTTTTATAGCGTGAGAACAAAAAGAAAACAACTTCGTTGATAAGCAGCAAAAACTGGAGCCCAACCCCTTATTCATCCGGGAGCGGAAAGGGCGGCCCTGAATTTATCCAGCTTGTTTAACCGGTATTCCTTGTCAGGCTTCTGGTCTTGCAGGATATGCTCCCTGACTGTTGTAAAAGCATGCTCCGCATTTGCGCCTGCCTCTATCAGAAGCCTTGTCATTTCTAGATTGGGCAGAGAGGGCATATTCATAGTGGCTGTTTCAAAAATAAAACGCAGTGAATTATCCTTTTCTTCCTGATCGTCCTTAAAGCGGTCAAATAAAAGCGTTGCTATCTTTTGATTCATGGTTTTCCCGTTAGCGGCAACGGTGAAAAATACACCTGCAACGGCCCTTTTATATTCCGGTGCCTTTGTATTCAGAACAGGCAGGGTAAGCAGTTTCTCGACAAGCGTGGGATCTTGCAGATGGGTGCTGACGCGTTTCAACACCACAGAGTAGGAATGCAGATAGACATCAGCCCGAACCAGTTTTGCAAGACACACATCGTTCTTTGTTGTTTCGAGTGCGTCAATGATCTGCATCCGCCTTTTATATTCATCCCCGGCAGTTTCATTTTGTTTGGCAGGAATTGCAACACAAGCCGTCTCTGGCTGGCTGTTATTACTTTGAGCCGAAACGCGGGCAGCTGGAAAAAAAACGTTGGCGCTTAATATCAGCCCGCTCAGGAACAGGGATGTTTTCGGGATCAATTTCATGAGTACCTTGTATTATAGTTTCTATGCTGTTTCCAGAAGTTTATTGCTGATCTGCACCTGCACATCACCGCCTGAACTTCAACGCCATGAAAGGCGACCTTATTAATGCGGTCAACCATTTAGTCTCCGTACATTTCGTAAAATTTATTCATAAAAACTAAGGAAGGATCATAAAATCTTTTTTTCTCAAAGAAATTAACCCCTAAGGGATATGCCGCCGCAAATTGCTCCCTAGACGCATAATTTGCGTATGTCAGATAATATGTTCCGTTATTCCTCAATGCGGCATCTATGATTTTTTGCGTCCATAATTTTGCATGGGCAATGGCGGATTCATCTTTTCCATGATTAATGTACAGAACGAAAGCCACACCGTCCTCGACAGCATAAGGTAAAGAAGATTGGTCGTCTTTCTTTATAAAACGCAGAGTAATACTTAAGATATTTATATTCTCATTACTTACGATCTTACCCAGATCGCTTATAAAAGATTCACTGTTACCTATAGGAATAAAATATTCTTGTAGTACATCAGTATCAGCCTCGCTCTTGTAATCAAGAAATTCTATGGGCGGACGCATTGCGTTATTGCGTGATATTATTTCTGGCGCCCCCGTTTCATCGAGCAAGGCTTCCTGAATAAACCAACGGGCGTCCTTACCCCAATCCGTTTTCCTAGAAAGATTAAGCAACCACTTTGATCCTTCAACTAGCTTCTCTTGCATCAGTGGCTGCAGTTGCTCCGGTTTATCGGCCATCCTGATATAAGATGTGACTAGGCAACTTTTCATAAAATTACGTTTTGTAATATCAGGCCTGGCATAATGAACCTCAATTTTGGGATCATTCCGAATATTCTTATCAAGAAAAGATATATAATCTTTGCAAGACATAACTGAGTTTATCCTTCTTAGAACACTGTTCTGTACAACCTCCAATTCAACTTCAGTTATCACACCGAAAAGACCGTACCCCCCAATTGCCAAAGAAAACAAATCCGCATTCTCTTCCCTACTGACGGTTAATATTTCACCCCTCGGCGTAACGATGCGGAAAGAGCGGATAGTATCAATAATTGTACCAAATCGTGGGTCGCGACCATGTATATTTGCTCCCAAGGAGCCCCCAACAGTAAAAATATTGGAAGATTGCTGAACCTTAACTGCCAATCCGCGAGGATTTAGATAGTCCTGAATCTGTGCCCATGTCACACCGCTTTGCACCCTTAACAGAGATGCTGGTACATCAAGATTAATGATTTTATTAAATCCTGTCATATCAAGAACAATAGCCTGATCAGTCATAATATGACCTCCTTGGCTATGCCTGCGCCCTGCAATAGAAATTTTTTTATTACTTGATAACGCCTCTCTAATTGCCTCTTGAACATCCTCTTCAGTTACAGGTGTCCTAATTTCACTAACAATCGTTTCATTAAGACCACTAACATCATTGATACGCACTTGAGCAACCGCTTGGCCCGGTAACAAAATAAGAAAAGATATTACGGCTAAAAATATAAGGATGCTTAGTGCTTGGTGGGAATAGCTAGACCCCACAATTGTACAATTTGAAAAACCGTTTGAAATCTTGACCTGAACGTCCAAGCCCTGTCCTTCAATACCATGAAAGGCAACTGTGTTAATGCACGCGGTCATATCCAACCATTTCAACCTCTGGTAATCCCTGTTTGGTTATGGCACGGAAACAGGCCCGAACCAAGGGCTATTGCCGGACGACAGCCCGCAAGCCCCCTGCTTGCGCCGTCCGGGCGGGAGCGATAAGTTAGCCGGGTAAAAAATATAAGATGCTGGACAGGGAATGATGTTACTGAAGAAATTTTTGGCCGTGAGTGTTCTAGGCCTGAGCACGCTGCTGGGGAGAGATACCGCCACAGGGCAACGGTCGGCCCCGGCACCCGGCAGCATTATTGCTATCGGCGGCAATGAAGATAAATTGCACGATAAAACCGTTTTGCAGGCCGTCATCAATGAGGCCAAAGGAGCCGATTCCCGGGTTGTGGTCATCACGACCGCCTCGCGTGAACCGGAGGCCCGGAAAGATGAATATAGCCGGGCCTTTGAAGCGATAGGGGTGCGGAATTTCACCTTCATTTATATAGACAAGCGCGATCAGGCCTTTGACCCTCACATTTACAACAAACTGACAGGGACGGATGTGGTCTTTTTTTCAGGCGGTGACCAGTTGCGGCTGACGGCCCTGCTGGCGGGTACGCCGTTCCTGAACGCTGTCCGGCAGTTGCACAAGCAGGGTATCGTCATCGCTGGCACCAGCGCCGGGGGCGCGGCCCTGTCGGATCTGATGATTTATGGCGGGGTCAGCGAGAAGGCTGCCACCAAGGGGGAAGTCTTGCTGACCGGCGGTTTTCGCTTTATCGACCGCGTCGCCTTCGATACCCATTTCCTCAATCGTAGCCGCTTGCCCCGCCTGTTCAACATCGTGGCCTCGAACCCCGAAATTCTGGGGATCGGTGTGGATGAAGATACTGGCGTTATCTTTCATGAGGGCGGCGACACATTCGAGGTGGTGGGATCGGGTAAGGTCACCGTTGTCGACGGCACCCGCCTGCAATCGGACTTTCACACAGTCGAGCGCGGCGCAGAAGCACATTATAGCAATGCCGCGTGCCACACCTTGTTCGCGGGCGACCGTTTTAACATCAGGACAAAAGCGCTGGTTCACACCGTTGCGACAAAAACCATGGGATCGCCCGCCCCATAATCAGGGAAGCCTGTTCTAGACGGCAGCACCGCAATTAATCAGCTAGAGCACATCTTCAAGAACACGGCGGGCCAGATACTGGCTGACGCCTTCAATCTCCAGCACCACGGCATTGACACCATGTTTCTTCAGATCATCGGCATGGGCCTGATCGTGAGCCCGCGCATAGATAGTGGCCTGCGGACACTGGGCACGAATTTGCTTGAGCGTGCGCTGTGCAGCCTTTCTATCGTCGAGCGCCAGCACAATTGAGCGCGCATGGGAGGCCCGCACCTTTTCCAGGGCCTGTGTGTTGCTGGCATCGCCAAAGAATACCGGCATGCCCCGCTGGCGCAAGGCGTCAAGCGCCGGACCATCAATATCAAGCGCGAGGTAGGGGATCTGGTTCATCTCCAGCACTTTGGCTACCGCCTGTCCGGTACGACCGAATCCGGCAATCACCACATGACCAACAATATCCCGGCTGGCTCCGGCCAATGTGTCCTCAAAGGAGAGGTGGCTACGCTTTTGCAATGCCCGTTCCGCATATTCAGCGAGCCAGTAAGCTGCAGGCGTCAACGCCAGCGTCAGACACGTCATCATAGTCATAAATTGGCCGGTGTCTTGCGGCACGATGGCAAGCTGCATGGCCATCCCAATGATGATCAGGGCAAATTCCCCCGCCTGCCCGAGCGTGATACCGATACGTACCGCCATCGGTAGCGGCAAGCCAAAGGCCCGGCATAATCCGGTGATCAACGTCGCCTTGATCACGAATAATCCAGCAACACTGGCAAAAAGCCAACCCACGTTATTCATCACCAGCGATACATCAATCGCCATCCCGACCGATAGAAAGAACAGCGCCATAAACAGGCCCTTGAACGGCTCCATGTCGATTTCAATCTGGTTGCGGAATTCGGTCTCGGCAAAGATCAGACCGGCAAGAAAAGCCCCCAGCGCCATACTAAGGCCCGCATATTCTGTAGCCAACGCTGCCAACAACAACAGCAACAAGATGCAGGCCATAAAATACTCATGTCCGACACGACCCGAGGAAGCCAGACGCAGCAAGGGCTGGGCCAGCACCCGCCCCACCAGTAAAACAACCACGATCACGCCTATAGCCTTGGCCAGAGCCAGTAGCAGGGAGGGATCTTGCCCACCCCCTTCAGCACCATGGCCCAGCAGAGCCAATAAAAACATCATGGGGACAATCGCCAGATCCTGTAACAGCAAAATCGCAAAGCTGGCCTGCCCAACCGGTGAGGCAAAATGCCCGCGGTCCATAATGAGCTTCATGACAACTGCCGTAGAAGACAGCGCCAGACATAAGCCCAGTACCAACGCCGTTTGCGCCGTATTCCCCCAAGCCCAAGCGAGCAAACCAATGATAGTTGCACACAGCAGCACCTGTGCGGTACCCAGTCCAAAAATAAGGCGCCGCATCGCCAACAGACGGGCAGGTGAAAGTTCGATCCCGATCAGGAATAATAAAAAAACAATTCCAAATTCGCCCAGTACCCTGACCTGCGATATATCGGTAAAGGCGATAAGGGAAAATATCTGCGGGGCTTGCGGCAAACTAACCAGACCGAAAGGGCCAATCACAATCCCGACCAGAAGAAACCCCAGCACCGGATTAAGACGCATCCGGGCAAGCAGCGGGATCAGCGCGCCCGCAACCATCAGGAAGACAATTATTTCTTTTAACGGCAAGGGATGCATTTAAAAAACCAGTCCAGGCACAAGAGGTCAGGCAATCGGCGTTTATCAAGATACTATAAGCAGGGAATATACGAATTTCTATAACATAAGACGCAACTAGCCAGAACTAGAGGGGAAAGCCTGCCCAGCGCCAGAATTATCAGCTATAGTCAGCAACAGCCCTTCACAGGCCTTATCCTGTTACAACCCACACGCCCATGATCCATAAAGCCCTTCCTGTTCAGCTGACTTCTTACGATATCCTCAAGGCGCTGGCGGTGGTGTTGATGGTCGCCGACCATATCGGGGCCTATTTCCTGCCGGACGTGCTGTGGTTGCGGGTGGCCGGGCGGTTATGTGTACCCATGTGGTTTTTCCTGATCGGCTATGCCCGCAGTCGTGATCTTGACCGTTCGTTGTGGTGGGGGGCACTACTGGTGATCCTCAGCGATTTCATCACCGGGCGCTATATTTTTCCTCTCAATATTCTGGTCACTATTTTAGGAGTCCGGCTGGTGCTGGATGTGACCATGAAATTTGCCCTGAAAAATGGTCTGACCTTCTGGCTGATAGCAACTTTGCTGACGGCCATGATCGCCCCCAGCGCCATGCTGATGCAATATGGCACCCAAGGCCTGTTGCTGGCCGGTTGTGGTTGGCTGCTCCGGCATATCCCGGTGAATGATCGCCGCAGGGTTACATACGTCCTGCCCTATATGATTTTTTGCACGATGGTTTTCACAATAGTGCAATGGAGCTTGTTCCGCTTCTCTATCCCCGAGACAGCGGTTTTGTTGATCGGACTGGCCGCAGTGATGGCAACGCTGCACGGTTTTTACCCATTCGCCCTACCCAGGCTGACACAGGCCCTGCCTATGCCAGTTGTCAGCCTGATCCAGATGGCCGGACGACATACCTTGCTGATCTATGTCGTCCATCTTTTGCTGATCAAGGCGCTGGGGTTGTGGCTTTACCCCGCATGGTTCAGCTTCCTCGGCTGGGAATTATTTCCGCCGAAACCGTAGCAATCCCGTTCACCCCCGTCTTATGAACCCGGAATAAATGTGCCCCTCTGCGCGAAGGGCAAGCGGCGACCAGCGGCACCGGAAAGGAACAACACCCCATCCACCTCATAAGAGGGCTTAAGATCGGGATTGGATTGCAAACGGTCAATCTGTTTCAACCAGTCGAGCGGATTGCTGGTCACTGTAACATGGACGATCTCCTCTCCCAGAGCCAGAATCAGAGTTTGATCACGGCTAACCCCGCGTGCAAATTCACGATCATTGAGAACCACCCGGTAATTCAGCCCCGCAACCGGCAAGGCCACATTGTTGGGATTCTGGATACGCAAGGCCACATCATAACGCTGCTCAAAAAATGTCATGTTCTCCCCCGGAGTAATATTGGAGAGTTGAACATAAGGTGTTTGCAGATCGTTGAACCCGGCACTGGCGCAAGCGGCCAGCAAGGGCAGCCATAAAACCACAAACAATAATCTCGGCACCCTGATTATGGTCATGTCATAGTCCTTCCACTGTTCAGATAACTATCTGGTTTATCCCATAAAATCATGCCGTCAATAAGGCAGATTTTCGGAAAATCCCGTTAAGCCCTTGTTCACCGTTCCCTGCGACACTGAAAGGGTCAGATCAGGGAGATCTCATCATGCGCATCCGTGTGCCACAACCAAGTCTAAGTGATCAGCAACTGGCGACCCTGCATGCCCGCTTTGTGGTACCGATTGCCATTCAGATGATCCTGAATGATACCGAACAGCTGGATGAAGAATGCGAATGCGCACTGCATGAGTGCCTGTCAGAATTACAGCCCGATACCGGCCTTTTATGTCTGGCTTTATGCGCCCAGCATGTCGCAGGTGCCGCCACAGAAAGCCCGATTGCCCAAATGCTGGCGATTTCATCGGCACGAATGGCGGATGAATATGGAGCTGCCCTCCTCGCGGAATCTGGCCGTGGAGCCGAACCCTTAAGTGATTTCGATGCGATGTTACTGCTGCAGCAGGTACCCGAGGACCTCGAAGAGCTGGCCACCTTGCTGGACGCCGTGCTGGCACAATCCGACCCGCATTCACCGGAAGGACTTCTCTGTGACATTTTATCGGTACAGGCTCTGGTTCATGCTGAACGCGCCGGTCACGAACTGGCAGAACTCAGCTTCCTGAATCCGGAAAAACATACGCCGCCCCCGACCCATCGCCCGCAACCCCGCACGCTCGAGCGGCTCGCTGAAAACGTGATCGTCTTTCCACGATAAAAAGGGCGGCCTAAAGCCGCCCTCCTCATCCCATGTCATAAAATTACGGTTGCACGGGCTTAATCTGGTTGGCCGTCAACTGCATGAAGAAGCTGTGATGGATATTGCCCAGCACACCTTCCGGGGCCGGACCTGCCGGATCGGCATCCGAAAGGACAAAGGCCGTTTGCACCTGTGCAACCCCGGCATCTTTCCAGGCCTGCAGGGCATCAACGCATTTTTGTTCGATCCGGGCATTGCCCCCGGGCCACTCAGCAGCCCAGTTACCCAAACCATCCGGCTTGCCGATTTTTAGATCATTCACATGGGCCTGTTTGCCATCGCGGGCGGCCGTAAAAACGCTCAGCAGGCGGTCAACACTATAAAGCAGGGGGGTATCGGGGTTTAACATGGCGGGCGCACTTTCCTGTGGGGTTGTCAGGGTTAAAATTTAAAGTGCTCTATTTTCTATAATCACAACACCATCAAGTCAAGAAAAAACTAAAGACTTTCAGGGGTTTTTCTTCATTTCAGGTTCGATATTTATCTTGACCCGCCCCCTGCCATTCCCCTATAACAGCCGGGTTTGGAGGCGTGCATCGTTGATGTTCGCCTTCCTGTCCAAGACTACAGGTGAGCCTCTGGGCCTGAAATATCCTGTATAGACGGGGAAATCGCCACCGACCTTTTAGGGGGATCTGGCTGGTTATATTTTCCGTGCGCTGGACAGGATGGGTTATGCCCATCCTTTTTTATTTTGGGATTTTTAGGTTGGTTTTGAAGGAGAAAAAACCATGACAGAGAAAAAAGCCTACGTGGCCAAACAAGCGAAGACCGAGGCTGTTGCCAAACGTCTGGAAAATGCAGAGCTGGTCATTCTGACCCATAACAAAGGCATGACCCACCTGATGGATCGTGAACTGCGCAATAACCTGCGCAAAGAAGGCGCCACCTTCGGGGTAGAAAAAAACACCTTGGTTGCTCGCGCAATCAAAGGTACCAAATTCGAATCCCTGACTGACAAGCTCAAAGGTCCGGTCGGTATTGCCGTATCAAACGACCCGTTGGCTGCGGCCCGCGTGGTTTACGAATTTGCCAAGAAAAATGACAAGCTCGAAATCATTGGCGGCGCCACCACAGACGGCGCTCTCGATCTCGAAAAAATCAAGTTTCTGGCAATGCTGCCGAGCAAAGATCAACTGCGCGGCAAAATCGTGGGTCTGTTGCAAGCACCGGGTGCGCAGCTGGCGCGTCTGGCCAATGCCTATGCGACCAAAGATCAGGCCGCTTCGTAATTATTTTGAAATCAACTACAGCTTATTACACTTAAAAGGAGAAATGAAATGGCTGCTAATCTTGATAAACTCGTTGAAGACCTGTCCGCTCTGACGGTGCTGGAAGCCGCAGAACTGGCAAAATTGCTTGAAGATAAATGGGGCGTTTCGGCTGCAGCACCTGTTGCAGTTGCAGCCGCAGGTGCGGCTCCGGTTGAAGAACAGGACAGCTTCAATGTTGTTCTGGTTGACGGCGGTGCTAACAAAATCAACGTGATTAAAGAAGTTCGTGCGATCACCGGTCTGGGCTTGAAAGAAGCCAAAGATCTGGTTGAAGCTGGTGGCAAGGAAGTCAAAACAGGCGTATCCAAATCTGAAGCTGAAGAGCTTAAGAAAAAACTGGAAGCCGCAGGCGCCAAAGTCGAACTGAAATAATCGGTCAGACCGTTATGAATAGAAAACGGCCCGCGCTCTGCGGGCCGTTTTTTTCATTTTATTGCTACCCCTATCTAGGCAGCCTGAGCCAGCATGGGCCCCAGCGCCCGCCCCCCCAGTAGATGAACATGGAAATGTGGTACTTCCTGCCCACCATGCAAACCAGTATTAGCAATTGTACGGAACCCGCCAGCGGGCAATTCCATATCGTTGGCGATTTTTGCCACAGCCCGCCAGAAGGCCGTAATTTCATCAGCAGTGGCCTGCGCACCAAAATCAGCCACTGATATATAGCGGCCTTTTGGAATCACCAAAATATGCACCGGCGCCTTGGGCGCAATATCGCGGAAAGCCAACACATAGTCATCTTCGTAAACAGACTGGCAGGGAATTTCCCGACGCAGAATTTTAGCAAAAATATTATTATCGTCATAAACGCTTGTCATGATCTTATAAGCCTCCCAGGCATGAGATCGGGGCCACCTAGCCCCTATACCTCAATAACCAAGAGTTCAGCGTCCGTCAAACCACGAATGGACAAGATGCCCTCGTCCGTGACTTCCGCGCCATCGCCGGTTTGCATGATTGTGCCATTGAGATCAATCTCTCCAGCTGACACCACAACATAGGCCCCGGTCGGCCCACGCACCTGATGGGTAAGCCGGGTACCATCTCCCACAACTCCCCCATAGATCGCGGCCTCCTGATGAATATGCAACACAGAAGCCCCCTGATCTTCTTTCCGTCCGGACACCAATAACTGTAAATCGTCTTGACGTAACGCCTTGGGAAAGACTGCATGTTCCCAGCGTGGCGGCAAGCCTGTGGCTGAGGGTTTAATCCATATCTGAAACAGAGTTGTATCTTCGTGTGGGTCCGCATATTCAGCATGGGCAATACCCGTCCCAGCCGACATGACCTGTACATCACCAGCAGCCGTACATCCCTGATGCCCCAGCGAGTCACGGTGATGCACAGCCCCCAAACGCACATAGGTGATAATCTCCATATCACGGTGAGGATGCAGATCGAATCCCTGACCTGCCCGGATCAGGTCATCATTGATTACCCGCAAAGGGCCAAAGCCCATCCGGCTGCGATCATGATAATCACCAAAACTGAAATGATGACGCGAATCAAGCCACTCATTGTGAAAGGCACCCAGTGTGCCCTTGGGATACAGCCGGATCATCGCGATCCTTCCTTTCTGCGTAAAAGAATGCAGCCTTAAGAAAGCTGCAACCCCGCTCCAATAAGTTAGGGCGGGGTCACGCTTCGTCCAGTCGGAGGAAAATCATGAAGGCATGGTCAAAGCCAGAGCCGGATCAATAATCTTGGTGTAATAGCGCCCCCGAATAATCTGGTCACCGACTTTGGCGTAATAGGGGTGCGTCCCGAACAATTCGTATCCCAAACTTTCAAATAACTGAATCGCTGCCTCCTGGCTTTCACGCACATCCAGATTGATAACAGAAAAACCCTCACTTAAGGCCTGTTTTTCCGCAACCTCGAGCAACATACGCGCCAACCCGTGTCCCCGCGCCCATGGCGCTACAAAATTGGCACTCAAATGAACAGAAAAACTTTGCGCCTCATTGTTGCGGTTTGGCAAGGTCAGCTGACAGGTGCCACAAACTACGCCATCCAAACGCGCCAAAAACAAGCGACGCTGGGGCATGGTCATCACCCCCTGCCAATAGCGCTCAAGAATCTCGCGGGCGGGCAATTTGATCCAGCCAAAACCACCGCCATTTTCGATGGCGGCATCCGTCGCATCACACAAATCCTGCATTTCACCAGGAGACAAGCTGGTAGCCAGTTCAACGGTTGCCACCGGCTTCAACGGCTTCAATCGGCTATCGCTCATGATTGTCCCTCCAGTGCTTACGCGTGATATTTCAAAACCAGCCCTTCTTTCATTTCAGCATAAAAACACTGAAGAAAGATAAAAATTAGTAATTGATTGCCGATGTTTTGTGCTGATTCTATGCTGCGTTGCAAGACTCTCAAGCCTGCAGCAAAACCACCATCGGTGAAGGGGGGCGTCCGGTTACAAGCGCAACTGATGGTGGCTGCGGCGCCACTTATATCCTGATTCATTGAGATCCTGAAAACCCTCAGCGACCGTCAAAGCCGCCCCTGCCAACGTGAGCGGATTTTCCCAAGAGAGCGCCGTTACGGCTGTGCCCGCGAAGATCTTGCCCTCATCCAGACGACGGCGGGCACTGGGTAGTGCGCCCGGGTGAGACAAAGCAGAATCAATATTACGGTACAGTTCAGTAGCATCATGCCATAATCTCCCAAGATATGAGGGGGGCGGTGTCCGGTAAGCGGTCTTGCCTGAATTGGTCATTTATTCCTCTTTAGTGCCTTATTTTGGAATAAAGTAACATGAAAATCAAAACAATGGAAACAAAATGATAAACAACAACTCCAAGGCTAGGGCCTTCCTCGCTCTCTAGGAGGCGGGTGGGGCGGGCGTTTCACCATCCTGTGCCTTGGTAACCTGACTGGTCCGGATCATTGAGACAATGATGCCCCCCGCGAGCAAGGTCAAAGTAATCCCAAGTGAGATAAAGGCTGGAACCTTATCAACGAAGTGGCCGTAGAAAGCTTTGCACCCGATAAACACCAGAATGATCGCCAGAGAATATTTCATGTAAATGAAGCGGTGAATGATGGCGGCTACAGCAAAATACATAGCCCGCAAACCCACGACCGCAAAAATGTTACTGGTGTAGACAACAAAGGTATTCGAGGTGATAGCCAATACCGCCGGCACCGAGTCAACCGCAAACAAGAGGTCGGCAACCTCGACCGTCACCAAGGCCAGAAAGAGCGGGGTTGCCCGCAGCCCGCCACTGGGATTATCAATCGTTCTCTCGCGGATAAAGAAACTATGGCCGTGCAAAAACTTTGTGACTTTCAAGTGCTTCTGTAAGAATTTGATGAAGCGGCTATCTTCAATATGTTCATCATCTTCATCTCTGGCCATCATCATCTTGATGCCGGTAAAGATCAGGAAAGCGGCAAAAATCAACAATACCCATTCAAAATTATGCACCAGCGCGGCACCCACGCCGATCATGATCCCGCGCATGACAATCACGCCCACGATCCCCCAGAACAAAACTCGGTGCTGATATTCACGAGGAACGCCATAATAAGTGAAGATCAATGACATTACGAACAGGTTATCAATCGAAAGACTCTGCTCGATGAGATAGGCGGTATAATAATCCATCCCGTCATCGGCCCCAAGTTTCCACCACACCCAGACGCCGAAGAGCAAGGCAATAGAAACATAGATACCTGCCAGCCGCAAACTCTCGGCAGCACCGATCACATGGTCTTTTTTGTTGAGAACGGCAAGGTCAAACACCAGCAGCGTGGTAACAACTGTCAGGAAAATAAGCCACATGCTGGCAGGCTGCCCGAGAAACTGACTGTCGAGGAGCGTGGTGATAAATTCCATAAAAATGATAACCCTGATTCGCCTAGAGAAAGACCTGAGTAACAATGGAACGGATTCTGGGTTTTTTCAAGGCAGACCCCTCTATATATTTTCATATATCAAGGCCTTGATTGCGCGGTCTGAGCAGTCTATATCCAGACCATCATGACAGAACAACACACTCCCTATCATCATCTCGGGCAATGGCACGCCACCACCATTCTGGCCGTACGCAAGGGCAGCGACATTGTGATCGCGGGTGACGGACAGGTGTCGATGGGTTCTACCGTGCTCAAGGCCAATGCGCGCAAGGTACGCCGTCTGGGCAAAGATGGTAAAATCATTGCAGGCTTTGCCGGCGCTACCGCTGACGCCTTTACACTGTTCGAACGCCTGGAATCCAAACTGGAGGCCCATCCCGGCCAGCTGACCCGGGCCTGTGTTGAGCTGGCCAAAGACTGGCGGATGGATAAGTATCTGCGGCGTCTCGAAGCCCTGATGGCCGTCTGTGACAAAGAAACTTCGCTGATCCTCACCGGGACCGGGGATGTGGTTGAACCCGAAGACGGCATTATCGGCATCGGCTCCGGTGGTAATTACGCTCTGGCCGCCGCCCGTGCACTGATGGATCAACCCTTGAGCGCGGAAGAGATTGCGCGCAAGGCCATGAAAATCGCCGGCGATATCTGCGTTTACACCAATCACAATGTGGTAATTGAAAAGCTATAGGTCTTTAAGCAAGCATCCCGTGAAGCAAATGAACCAAAAATCTATCACGATTGATATCCCGACCCTGACCCCGCGCGAGATTGTCTCTGAACTTGACCGCCACATTATCGGTCAATCTGCAGCCAAGCGCGCGGTTGCGATTGCGCTGCGCAATCGCTGGCGGCGACAACAGTTGGACAAAACCCTGCAAGAAGAAATCTATCCCAAAAACATACTCATGATGGGTCCCACCGGTGTGGGTAAAACTGAAATCGCGCGCCGACTGGCCAAACTGGCGCAAGCACCGTTCATTAAGGTAGAGGCCACCAAATTCACCGAAGTCGGTTATGTTGGCAAGGATGTGGAATCAATCATTCGTGATTTGGTTGAAACTTCTATTCACATGGTACGGGAAAAAATGCGGCGTGCCGTTACGGCGCAAGCCGAACTTTACGCCGAAAACCGCGTTCTTGATGCTCTGGTCGGCGAAGGCGCCTCTGAAGGTACACGTGAAAGCTTCCGCCAGAAGCTACGTAACGGTGAACTGCAGGGCAAAGAGATCGAGATTGATGTGCAAGACCGGGTCGACCCGATGGCCAGTTTTGATATCCCCGGTATGCCCGGCTCCTCCATGAGCATGATCAATATCGGTGAAATGATGGGTAAAGCCTTTGGCAACCGCACCAAGCGCAAGCGCCTGACCGTTGAAGACAGCCATGAAGTACTGATGGCCGAAGAATCCGACAAATTATTAGATGATGAGAAAGTGATCGCCACCGCCCTTGAACTGGTACAGCAAAACGGCATCGTTTTTATAGACGAGATTGATAAAATTGCCAGCCGTCAGGATACGCGGGGCGGAGATGTCAGTCGTGAGGGTGTTCAGCGCGACCTGCTGCCGCTGATTGAGGGCACCACCGTCAACACCAAGCACGGCCCGGTGAAGACTGACCACATTCTGTTTATAGCCTCCGGGGCCTTTCATTATGCCAAACCCAGCGATTTGCTCGCTGAGTTACAGGGTCGCCTGCCAATCCGGGTTGAACTGGCCGCCCTGACCAAGGAAGATTTCCGGCGCATTCTGACCGAAACCGATGCCTGTTTGCTCCACCAGTATAAGGCTCTGATTGGTACCGAGAACGTCACCATAAATTTCAGCGAGGAAGCCATCGACGAAATTGCTGCAGTGGCATTTTCCGTCAATGAGTCGATTGAGAATATTGGGGCCCGCCGTCTGCACACAGTCATGGAAAAGCTGCTTGATGATATCAGCTACACGGCCTCTGACCGGGGTGGAGAAACCCTCTTGATTGATGCCGCTCTGGTTAAGTCACAAGTGGCGGAGCTGGCAAAGGACACAGACCTTTCCCGTTTTATCCTCTAGCGGCATCACACCCCTATAAAATTCAGTGCAAGTTTTTTATAAGAACGCATAAAGGCGATTGTTTTTTAAAAAAATTGGTATGATATGGGGTGTGCCCTCTAATCGTGGAGGGCCCGGGGGTCCCCCCGAAAAAATCGGAAGCCGCAAATAAAAGAATGAAAGACCGACCCGGATCGGCAGGACTTCCTGAAGACAGTTCCCTTGGGGAACTGATCTCCCTTGATCTTATGGATTCAAGCCCGGATAACTCCTACCAACTACAAGCCGTTCATCCCGTATCTGACTCAGGGCTGACCTTTCCTTCTACACATCGCTCCCACTCTGATATTCCGCCACTACCGGCAACAGAAGACGGGATTGCTCCCACCAAGGCCGTACGCAAACAAGCCAAAAAGTCCCTGTTTAAAAACTCAGGCTTTCCAGAAAACGAGCGCACACGCGCCTTTCGCCGCCGCTTTTACCCTGAAGCCACCAAAGAAGACTGGTCAGACTGGGGATGGCAAGTGCGCCACCGCGTGCGCGACCTTGAGCAGCTATCTCGCCTGATCAAATTGAGTCCGGATGAAGAGGCGGCCGTGCTGAAACATCGCGGCTCATTGCCAATTGGCATTACCCCCTATTATGCCTCCTTGCTGGATGAGCTAAATCCCTCCCAACCCTTGCGTCGTACGCATATCCCGATCACCGGCGAGTACGTACGTACACCCGGGGAAGACCCCGACCCGCTGGGAGAAGATCACGATACAGCAACCCCGGGTCTGGTCCATCGCTACCCTGACCGGGTTTTGTTTCTGACAACAGGATTTTGTTCAACTTATTGCCGCTACTGTACCCGATCACGCATGGTCGGTGAAACCAACGGGGTTTATTCCTTCAGCGTCTCACAATGGGAAAAGGCCGCCCAATACATCGAAGACCACCCTGAAATTCGCGACTGTCTGCTATCAGGCGGGGACCCGCTTTCGATTATGGATGATAAGCTTGAATGGCTGCTGGCGCGCCTGCGCCGAATCAAGCATCTGGAATTTATTCGGATCGGTACCAAGATCCCCGTAGTCATGCCCCAGCGGATTACCAAGAATCTTTGCAAAGTGCTAAAAAAATATCATCCCTTATGGATGAGCATCCATTTCACTCACCCGGATGAACTGACCCCCGAAACTGCCGAGGCCTGTGAGCGGCTGGCTGATGCCGGGATTCCCCTTGGTAGCCAGACTGTCTTGCTCAAAGGGATTAATGACAATCTGGAAACCATGAAACAACTCTATCATGGCCTGCTTAAAATCCGGGTCAAACCTTATTATCTCTACCAATGTGATCCGGTTTCAGGCTCCTCGCATTTTCGAACGCCCGTGGAAAAAGGCCTTGAGATTATGGCGGGCCTGAGAGGTTTTACCACCGGTTATGCTAATCCGGTTTTTGTGGTTGATGCGCCAGGCGGCGGCGGCAAAATCCCGCTGATGCCTGATTACGTTGTTGGCCGCGAGGGCGCTGATTTACTGCTGACCAATTTCGAGGGGGGCACTTACCGCTATCCAGACCCGGATGGCCGCCTCGGGGAGAGCCAAAACCATCTGCGCCTACATGGTTTCGACCATGAAACAGCAGGTAAATTTTATGCTGCCAAAACTAGGGACTAACGAAACCATGCCCTTGCAAATGACGGTAGGACTGACCTACGACCTTAAAGACGATTACAAGGATGCTGGTCTTGACCCCGAGACCATTGCCGAACTTGACTCACCCGCCACAATTGATGGTCTGGAGGCAGCCCTGCGCCAGATGGGTTTTACTGTTGTCCGCATCGGCCATATCAAGAATCTGACCAAACGTTTATCCAACGGTGAGCGCTGGGATCTGGTTTTTAACATCTGCGAGGGCCTGCACGGCGTGGCGCGCGAGGCTCAGGTACCAGCCCTACTAGAGGCCTACCAGATTCCCTGCACTTTTTCCGATGCCGCCGGAATGGCACTGATGCTCGATAAAGGGCTCACCAAACTAGTCCTGCAAAATCACGATATTTCTACTGCGCCTTTCGCTGTTGTTCGTGCACAAGCAGACATCGACGGCGTGTCCCTGCCCTTTCCTTTGTTTGCCAAGCCGTTGGCTGAAGGCACAGGCAAGGGTATCAGCCCCCTCTCACGCATTGAGACCCATCAACAGCTGAGAGAGGTTTGCACGACCTTGCTGCAAAAATTTGCTCAGCCTGTTCTGGTTGAAACTTATCTGGCAGGGCGTGAGTTTACCGTAGGCCTACTCGGGACAGGCGATCGTACCCGCGTGATTGGAATCATGGAAATTGCCATCACCGATACCGACGGCCTTTACGGCTACAACAACAAAACCGACTGGTTCGATCACATCCAGTACAAGTTACTAACGCTTGAGACTGAGCCCGCTTTGTTCAAATCTCTGTGTACTTTGTCCGTACAGGCCTGGCAGGCCCTGAATTGTCGTGATGGTGGCCGTTTGGATATTCGCTGCGATGAAACAGGCCAACCCTGCCTCATGGAGATCAATCCTCTGGCCGGGCTCTGCCCGGGCTTTTCCGATCTGGTTGTCCTTGCGGAGATGGCGGGGATGTCATATCAAGCCCTGATCGAAAACATTGTGAACGAGACACTGCATCGATACAATCTGCCCCAGCCAAGGCAACGTCATGAAGCCGCTTGATAAATCCCGCATTGCCATCGTCCACACGGATATTGGCCGCAATCCAACCCCGGATGACGTCGATACATTAATTCAAGCGCAATTTATCCGTGAAGGGTTAGAAGCCTGCGGCTACAATGCGCCGTTGCTCCCCTTTCGCCCCGGCACACTGGCATCCGACCTGCAAAAACTTAAAGCCCACGCAATCTTCAATCTGGTCGAGGCCGTTGGTGGTGAAGATGAGCGCGCCGGAGAAGCTGCGTTTTTTTTTGAACAGATGGGTCTACCCTACACGGGCAACAGCGCCCGGACTTTGCAGGCCCTTGTTTGCAAACCAATAGTGAAACGTCAATTGCAAAGAGCGGGTCTGCCAACACCCGCCTTTGCCGAAGACGGCTCCCAAGGTCGTCAATGGATTTTAAAATCAGAAACCTTTCACTGCTCACGAGGCATTGATAAACGCAACGTCAGTGACAATCTGGACTTCTTGCAACAGTTGTCACATGAATATGCGGCCCGCTATAGCGGCGCTTGGTTTATTGAGGAATACATCCCCGGCCGGGAAATCAATATTGCCCTGCTGGACAATGGTACGAGCGACCCCGACGTTCTCCCGGCCTCAGAGATCTGCTTCACCGGGCAAGAACCGCATATTGTTGATTACGATTCCAAATGGAACGAGGACAGTGAGTCCTACAACAATACCACCCCCAGTGTGTGTTTTGCTGAAACAGACCAACCCTTACTGCAGGAACTCGCACACCTCTCGCGTGCCTGCTGGCATGAATTTTCCTTGGGCGGTTACGCCAGGGTTGATTTTCGCATAGATCACAATAACCAACCCTTCATACTCGAAATCAACGCCAACCCCTGCCTCTCTCCCGATGCCGGTTTTATGCGGGCCGCCACGCAGGCGGGCCTCGATTCTTCTGCCCTCATCGCACGTCTGATAAGCCCTCTCCTGCCAGCACAGAAAAGTCAGCATGCCCAAGTCTTCGGGTAACCCTCTCCCCCCTATTCCTTATGATGAAGTGGTGATGCTGCATGACCACCCCTATCCCCAATCAACCCCTGATGAATTATTCAATATTACGCTGGCAGAAAATTTAGGCAGCCTGATCAGCACAACTGGTGTGAAGGTCAGTTGTCGGTCTTTCTGTGAGGCTTCGCTCCAAGAGCTGGCCAGTAGAAAGAGCAGAAGTGAGAATTTTGTAGTTTTCAATCTGGTAGAAAACGTTGAACGCAAGCCAGAATGGCAGCCACGGGCGATGCAGGCTCTTGAGGATTTAGGTGTCGCCTTTACCGGTACAGACGCCAAAACTTTACTGGCCTGCGATGCCGATAAATTTCGTATGAAAGAAGCCTTGATTCATCACGGTTTACCAACCCCGATCTGGGCCACCCGCAACTATACCAAGCCCCTTTATGAACAAGAGGGGCCGTGGCTGGTCAAATCAGCGCTATATCACGGCTCTTTCAATATCCATCAGAGCAGCATTTCGAATGACCCAACTTATCTACTCACGCTCATGCAAGAGTACGAAGATGCGCATGGCGGACTTTGGTTTGCTGAACAATTCGTCAACGGTCGTGAGTTTTACATTGGCCTGATCGGGCAGCGGGGTGCCCCACCTGAGCTGCTTCCAGAAGCCGAAATCATTTATAATCCCGAGGTTTTTAACGCGGGACGTCACGCCTTGTTAACTGAAAGCGGCAAATGGGATGAGTCAGGGGAAGAATTTAAAGCCATCCAGGCAAGGTTTGGCGGACTAGCGCCGCAAGACCCGCTGGCCATAACTTTACGCACACTGTCCTCTCAGTGCTGGATGGCCCTTAATATGAGTGGTTATGCCCGGGTTGATTTTCGAACCGATCACTCAGGGCAACCCTACATTCTGGAGATCAACACCAACCCTTATCTTGGTATTGACGATAGCTACATCTTTCAGCCTGCCGCGAGCATGGGAATGAGCGTAATAGACGTATTGATAAAAATAATTCTGTGCGCTCATCCCTCTCGCCCGTAAATTTAATTAATTAATAACCACCACCACAGTCGGGGCACTCCGGCGGTACTTTGTTGCACGTCAAAGTCGCTGTCCACGCATCATTCGGTGTGGTGCTGTTTGTCCCGGTCATGCTGTAGGTTCCTGCCTCAGCCGTGCCGCAGGAGCTGCCCGGAACTATGGTGAAACTGGCAGAGGTGCCGGAAGAGGAGCACCCCGCTGCTGTAAATGATCGCGCCGCAGCGCCGCCAATCTCGGCATCCGTTACAATAGTGAGGTCGTAGCTGGTACAGACGGTGTTATCAATCGAGAATGATTGATTAAAGTTCTTACCGGTGCCAAAAAATTTTTTGACGTCTTTGGGGTACCAAGAGACGCTGCCACAGGGACATGCATAATTCTCCATTTCCTGATCAGGAGGCATCGTGATCGGGCCACTGTTAGTAACCGGTTGACTTCCGGCTGAACCACCCGACCCCCCCGGCGGCGATGCGGCTGGCGCTGGGGCCGAATAAGAAGAGCCGGAATCGCATATATGATCCCCCGCGCTATTGACAGAACACCCCGCCTCTGCCCGTTCGGCTATAGCCAGAGATGCCAGAAAGGCCACCGCCAGCACTAATAAACCTTGTTGAAACTTCATGCCCCACTCCTCTGCTTTGCGCATTATATTTCCAAATTGTAACCGAGATCGTTTAATAATATTTAAACTTTTTACGGTTACCCCCTAAATATGCCTATATTTTACTTATTCAGAATGACTTAACAAATTGCAAACAGGTCCTTGGGTAGGAAAACATGATCCCGCGCCTTCTCTCACAACCGGTTTTTGCCAAGGTCGCCATCCTGTTGGGTGACCCGCGGTGCCCCGATAGGGTTAAACCCGGCAGCGCCTTTTCTAACGATGATGCGGCAGAGGTCACAATCCTGAAAGATACTCTCGCAAAATTAGACCAATATCAATTCATCTATCTCGATCACCATGCCAGTCTGATCGATGACCTTCGTCGAGAGCGCCCCGGCTTTGTTATGAATTTTTGCGACAACGGTTTCCACAACAACCCACAGCAAGAGCTCCATATCCCAGCCCTGCTCGAGATCATGAATATTCCTTATTCCGGGGCAGGGCCAGATTGCCTTTTATTCTCCTACGATAAATTCATCGTCAGCCAGCTGGCACGACGTATCGGCGTGCCCACGCCTGAGGAAATATTATTCACGGGCGATTTCTCAATTCTGGACAACTGGTCAATTTTTCCAGCAATGGTCAAACCCAACGCAGCGGATAATAGCGTTGGCATCACCGAGCGTTCGGTCGTGTATGATCCTGAGGCCCTGAAGGCTCATATCAAGCATTTACTTTTTGATCTGCGCATTCAGGATATATTAGTACAGGAATTTCTGCCCGGCACCGAATACCGTGTTACCATGATTGGCAACTCTGAACGTGGCTTTATCTATTTGCCAACATTTGAATGGGACTATTCTGCCCTGCCGCCTGATGTGCCGCCGATACTGACCCACGATTCCAAATATGATATCAGTGGCCCCTACGACCTATTGAAATCACGACACTCTATTTTGTCTCCCTCCTTTCAGAGAAGTATCGAGCAGTATTCCGAAGCCTTGTTCAAGGCCCTCCGCTGCCGCGATTGCGCCAAAATCGATTATCGCCTCGACCGACAAGGCCAAATCAAACTGGTTGAATTCAATCCCAACCCCAGTTGGGATGCCGGAGCCTATATCAACCAGGAGGATATCGACAAGGGCTACCATTACATCGATATCCTGCGCCTGCTAATTGAAGTCGGACAAATTCGATACGCCCCCGACACATCATGCTTCCGGAGGCAGGCATGATCCGCAAAGCCACGCTGGATGATATCCCACAACTAGCTCGAACAGAGATGGCCAGCTTTGTCAGCCATCACTTTCCGATTGATGAGGATTCATTCTATGAATTACTGCTCGACCCCTTCCAGATAATTTTAGTTTACGAAGATGCGCAGAACGGTGTCATCGGGCACTTGCTGGCAGAAATTTTAGATGATCAAATGCGAATGAATGTTGACTCGATTGCGGTGCTGCCCGACCAACGCGGGAAAGGTATTGGTAAAAGCCTGATGCACACGGCCTTTAACTACGCCCGCCAGAATAATATCCCGATTCTAACCCTTGAGACCCCCGAAAACGATCCCTTGCTCCGAGGATTTTATCAAAGTCTGGGATTAAGCGTCACTGGCCGTCAGGATGATTTTTATGGTGATGGAAGCGCCTGCCTGATGCTCAAGATGATTTTTATCTGGCTACTTTTGATTTTCCTGCCCTTCCCGGCACAAGCCGCTGACACATTCATATTGCAGCAACCGATTGCCTGCACACTGGGTCAATCCTGCTGGTTAGTGAACTACCCCGACCACGATCCACAAGGGGGTAAAGCTGCAGATTTTACCTGTGGATCGCTGACCTATGATGGCCATGATGGCAGCGATTTTGCCGTTCGTGATCTGGTAGCCATGGAGACAGGCGTTGTGGTCACAGCAGCGGCGGCAGGTACTGTTCTGCGTATCCGTGACGGAGCCCCCGACCAGATGCCGGACGCTGCAGAAATTAGCACTTTAATGAAAGAGAAAAAGGGCTGCGGGAACGGGATCGTGCTGGATCATGGTGAGGGCTGGCAAACGCTCTACTGCCATATGAAGAATGGTTCATTGCGGGTCAAACAAGGGCAAACGGTTAAAACAGGAGATGTTCTGGGCCTGGTCGGACACTCCGGTATTGCTGAATTTCCCCATCTGCATTTTACCGTCTTAAAAAATGGAGAGATTCAGGACCCCTTTAGTGGGTCAACTATCGACACACCCTGCCAGGAGTCTCCCTCTCAGAGCCCATTATGGGAGGAGGCGCTGACCTACCAATCCGTATCAATCGCCGCTGCCGGCTTCCTGCCGAGCCCCCCGGAGGTTACCCTGCTACGTATTGATGCTGCCGAGAAGGCCGAGCTGGCACGTGAGGAGACGACCACCTTGTCCTTGTGGGGTCAATTTTATGGGGTGGTCGCCGGGGACATAATAGAACTTGAGATCATTGACCCCGATGACCGCATCATTGCCAAGCATACTCTCCAGCAGGAAAAAACCCGTGCCCGCCAATATTACTGGATTGGAAAATCTTTTGAAGGGCACAGCGCCCGCCCCGGCGATTATACTGGCCTGATCACCTTGA
>JAMPXY010000077.1 GCA_023700945.1 Alphaproteobacteria bacterium
CAAAACCCTTGAACGACTTGAGTGGTAAGGCTTTGCAATTGGCGCAGCGTAACTGGCAGATCGAGCTGGGATATAAAAATCGTCTTGATGAAATTGGTAATCTGGTTAGATCACTCGAAACCTTGCGGACGAATGGCATTGAGGGTGACAGACTGGCTGAATTGCAGCGGCAGGAAGACCAGGCGAAGGTTAAACGTGCCGAGGCGATGCAGCGTATGATCGCGGCGTTTGAAACCGATATTGTGGACATTAAGAAAAATCTTGATGTGGCAGCCAACAGCATGCAGCATATTTCTGAAGGGATGCGTGGGGATATTGAAGTCTCCGTGGCCAAAACCGCAGAAGTGGCATCGGCAGCGGAACAGGCCGGGGCTAACGTCCAGACTGTGGCTGCCGCTACCGAGGAAATGACATCATCCATTGATGAAATTTCAATACAGATTCACCGGGCCAATACTGAATCCGATGTGGCGGTGAAAACAGTTGATGAATCAACCCATATCATGCAAGAGCTGGATCGGGCGTCGAGAGAAATTGGCGAAATTGCCGAGGTCATCAATGTTATTGCCGGACAGACTAATTTACTGGCCTTGAACGCAACGATCGAGGCCGCCCGCGCTGGTGATGCGGGCAAGGGTTTCAGTGTTGTGGCCAATGAGGTTAAGCAGCTTGCGAGCCAGACAGCCAGTGCCACGGAGCGTATCCGCCAGAATATCGATTCCATTCAGGGGCGCACGCAGATGGCAGTGGTATCAATCCAGAAAATCAAGGATATTACTGACGGCATGAAATCCATTACGACGGCAATCGCCGCAGCGATGGAAGAGCAATCGATCGCCACCAAAGAAATTGCGCGTAACGTTCGCGAAGCTTCGGTCGGCGTTGATGTGGTGGTTGCCAATGTCTCTGAGGTTAGTGCTAATGTGAACCGGAATGGCATTTCGGCCGGTGAGGTGATGACAATTTCAGGCGACGTTCATGATAGTTCAGGGAATATCAGCGGGCGGATAGATAAATTCCTCCAGGATATCCGTGCTGCCTGATGACGTGGTCCATAAGAAAAAACCCGCCATCCGGCGGGTTTTTTTAACTATATAATTCCTTAACTCTAGAATTCCAGCGTGTAGATATAATCGCTTAAGGCTTTGTGTGCACCATTCAGCCGCTGTTGTCCGGCTTCTTGTTCTTTTTTCATGCGGGCGAGGGCATCTTCCTGATCGTTAAGTTCTTTCAGGTAACGCTTGCCGAGGTCATTATTGGCTGCCACGGTTTTGAGGTTTTCACGCAGACGTTCCTGGTCGCGGAAGATCTCCTGACGTTTTTGCTCCAGCTGGTTAAGATCGTTCTGGGCGCTATAGACAACATTCTGCAGTTCCTTTATTTTTTCAAGGGCGCGACGCACTTCGGCCTTCAGATCTTTGCCGCTGATGCTAATGCGGTTGTCAATATCGTAAGGGGATATACCGTTCAACGATATAACTTCGGTGTCATCACGCTGCAGGGTCAGTTCTAATTTTTTGGTCTCACCTTTCCCCACGCTGATTTTTGCACGATAATGAGTGTCGGTGACCTCTGGTTCCGCGTCCAGACCTTCGGGCTTGACTAATTCCCAGTCAGGGCGGCGCGGATGCTCGACGACAAGGGTGCGGTCTTCTTCTGCCGGAGCCTTGATCGTGTAGGTGGTGGTATTGCGCCACAAGACCTTGTGATTCAAAAGGCCTTTGCTAATAGTGAGAAGCCCATACTGGCGATCATCCTGCGTGACCTGATCAATCTTGGTTTTTGTGTCAAGGGCATAGCTGATAAAACGGCTTTCGCCTTTAGGTACCATCGGCATTTCCGCATCCCCGACATGCAGGGTGGCTTTCTGTGGTCCATTTTGTTCGTAAAGGGTCAGGATGCCGGGGGGGAGGCCGGTTTCGCCGTTATTATCCATCTCGACAGTCGCAAGCGGATGGCCCTGATTTGTTTCGGGCTGGTAGAGCCAGACGCGCTCGGCGGGCAGTTCGCGGCTGACAAAAGGCACCATCAAGGAGTTGCCCGCAGCCAGCGTCACTGGCTCAGGGAAAGTAAAGACCATCTGGGTGGCGGCATCCTGTGCCACGGCCATAGTGGCTTGAGCCATTTCCATCGGGGCGCTAGCGGGCATCGCTCCACCATAGCCCATCGACTCCATGGATACGGCATTGTCAGCCATCGCCATTTTAGCCATCATGGCGGGGGCCGGGGCGTTGGCGCGCCGTTCCTTTTTCATGGCGCCATCAGATTCCTCGCGGAGCATCTCGTTCTCGATATAGCCTTCAATGCTGCCGACGCCGCCGAGACTGCCACGGTCAACCCGGGGCATCACCCGATCCATGACTTTGACCGGCAGTTCTGGACGGTTGAGGTAATAGCTTTCATAGAGCGACTGGCGATAGGTCACTGGGGCACCGGAGAGAATGGTGACATCGACCTTGTCCCAGTCGATGCCGGTGGTGTTTTCGAGAATGGCCCAGCCCTGCAGGAAGGCTTTGTCACTGCCCTCGGGCATGACCAGACGATAGGCGCTTTTCCACAAGGGGGCAGCCTGAACATAGGTAATGCCGACCGGGCGGGTGGTGGTGCCTTTGAGGCTGACAGTCAGGGCGCGTTGGTCACGGATGCGGTTTATGTAGACAGCCTCAAGGGCGCGGTCGATCTGTTTTTGTACGGCTGTTTCAGTAAAGCGCACATTGTTAAGGTTTTCCAGCAGGGCGGTTTTGACCCCTTCAGGGGTAACAACCGACACGCGATGGCGGGTCAGGGTATCGCCATTTTCAGTCGATGTTGTTTCTGGGACGACATTCATCAGGCGGCCCTTGATGATGGAGGCGCCTGTGATCTCGATCTCGGCACCTTGCAGGGCGTTCATAAGGCTGACGGGTGAGTTGAGGTCTTCTCGGGTGAAAGGCAGGTCACGGAAGGATTGGGAGAGGGGTTCACGCCCCGGCAGGCTCACGCCACCGAATTCACCAGCGGAATCCAGTACCACAAGGCTTTTGAGGACATCGTCAACAGCGTCAAGCCTGACAGGCACCTCGATATTGGTAGAGCCGCTGACGGATCCTTGATGTTCGAACAGGGCGAGCCCGCTGGTGGAGATGGCTACGCGCTTGAGCGGTAGGGTGTCTGCCAGAGCCGGAGTAACGAGTACGCACAGAGCAGTAGTGAGCAAAAGCCAATGTTTCTGCGGGGTCATGTCGGGTCTCCTGTGATGTCCTGACAGGGTGGACGAAGTATGCTTAAGAATATATTAAACCTGACCAAAATACAGTCTGCCGCTGTGCAAAAAAAAATGATTGCATGAAAGGGAATCATGTTATAAATGAAATTATATAAGCACGCACGTGCCTATGGCCCCTTGCCCCGAGCCGCGTATTCGCTCAAGCAAGATATGGTTATGCAACGACGATGTCTTTTTAGTGGGAAACGAGAGTTTCCGTAGAGCTGAAAGGAAATACGTATGACCAATCTTGGCCGGGGCAGCCAAACGTCCCCCTATACCTATGCGCCTAACCAAAACTCTCAGAACCGCCGGGTTGCTGACAAACTGGCGCTTGTCAAAACCAAGCCGTCTGGTCCCTATGTGTTTGAAGGGGATATTGATGGACTGGTGGCTGAGTTGCAGCCGACCATTCCGCTCTATGTCATCCGCCCGGATATTCTGGCGCGGCAGGCACAGGCCTTTGTGCAGGGTTTCCGCGGTACTACCATGTATGCCGTCAAGGTCAACCCGGACAAGCATGTGGTGCAGGCGCTGTACAAGGCAGGCATCCGTACCTTTGATGTGGCCTCGATTGAGGAAGTTCGCTTGGTGCGCCGCCTAGCGCCCAAAGGCACGATGTATTTCATGCACCCGGTCAAAGCCCGTGAGGCGATTTCTGAGGCTTACTTCATGCACGGTGTGCACAATTTTGTACTCGATACACAAGATGAACTGAATAAGATCCTGCAGGAAACCGCTTATGCCCCAGACCTGACCTTGATGGTGCGACTGGCGGTCAAAGGCGAAGACGCTATCTTTGCGCTCTCCGACAAATTCGGTGCCAGCGTACAGGATGTTGCCGATTTGCTGGCGATGGCCCGTCCGGTGGCTGCCAAAATTGGCGTGACGTTCCATGTTGGCTCGCAGTGCATGGACCCTGCGGCCTATCGCCGGGCGCTGCAACTGGCACAAGAAGCGGTACACCTGAGCGGCGTAAAAATTGATGTTGTTGATGTAGGTGGCGGTTTTCCGGTGTCTTACCCGGATATGGAGCCTGTGGCACTCACTGATTATTTCACCGAGATCGAGCGCGCCTTGAATGCTTGCGGTTTTGCTGATTGTGAACATTTCTGCGAGCCGGGGCGGGCTCTGGTCGCGGAAGCCGGATCGATGGTCGCCCGGGTCGAGCTGCGCAAGGGTAATATGCTCTACCTGAATGATGGCACCTATGGGGGTCTGTTTGACGCCGGGAAACAGTTTAATTTCCGTTTCGGCACACGCCGTGTCGGCAAACAGCCGGGTGAGGGCGAGACTCCGTTCTGCTTCTCTGGCCCGACCTGTGACTCGGTGGATATGATGAAAGGGCCGTTTATGCTGCCCGATGATGTTGCTGAAGGCGACTGGATCGAGATCAAGGGCATGGGTGCGTATAGCCTTAGTGTACGCAGTAATTTTAATGGCTTTGGCCGCAGCGCCACTGTCTTTCTTAAGGAGACTCGATAAGTGCTTAACGTCGTTCCCAAAACTCAGTCCCGTTTCATGGCTCCCGGCGAGGGGATGTTCGATATCAAGCCGCAAGACGCTGTAAGTCCTGAGCAGGCCAAGGCTTGGATCATTCCGTTTGGTTTTGAGAAAACCGTCAGTTACGGCCTTGGCACACGGCGCGGCCCGCAAATGGCAATTCGGGCTTCACACGAAATGGAGCTGTTTGATGAATCGCTGTGGAAGGAGCCGTTCCGCGATTATGGCGTGGCGACTTTTTACGAGCCACCAATGCCGGATGATCATCAGGCTGCCCTTGATTTGTTGTCTTCCTATGTACAAGAAACAATTGATGCCGGTAAATTCCCGCTGATGATCGGCGGCGAACACAGCCTGACACCGGGAGCGATCAAACCGCTGTCGGCCAAATACCCAAAACTGACGGTGCTCCAATTCGATGCGCATGGCGATCTGCGTGATGAATTCCGCGGTAACCGCTTGTCACATGCCAACGCCATGCGCCGTTGCCTTGATCACCTAAATGTCAATCTGGTGGCAGTCGGTATCCGCAGCATCTCGCGCGATGAAATTCCGTTCTGGGAAGCCAACCAGAACAGGATCAAGACATTCTTCGCCAAGGATAAACGCACATGGACGCCCGCCGAGATTGCGGCAGCGGTCGGCACAGGCCCGGTTTATATCACGTTTGATATCGACGGTTTCGATTCCAGCATGATCCCCGCGACCGGTACGCCGGAACCGGGTGGACTGTTCTGGGATGAGACGATGGATATTTTGAAAGCTGTGACGTCACAGGCGCAGATTGTCGGTGCCGACGTGGTTGAGCTGGCGCCTAACGACGCGCACCATGCCTGTGATTTCCTGACGGCGAAGCTGATCTACAAAATTTTGACGATGAGTTTGTGCAAGTAAGCACTTACCGTGAAAACATCTTCTTAATCCCCTGCCATGCGATGTAGTAATCCTTTTGCAGCGCTTTGGATTTCAGCGCCTGTTGCGTGGGGCGGAAGATGTAGCGGCTTTCAAACATAAAGGCCATGGTGCTTTCAAGTCTTTGCGGTTTGAGATCGACATTCATGGCTTTTTCCACGACGGCGGCATCGGGGCCATGGCCGGACATGCAGTTGTGGATTGAGTAGCCACCGGGTGCGAACGTGCCACCAGCTTCACCTTCCTTACCGTCATAAACGCCGTGGATCAGGCCCATGAATTCACACATGATATTGCGGTGGAACCAGGGCGGGCGAAAGCTATGCTCGGCCACCATCCAGCGTGGTGGGAAAATCACGAAATCGAGATTGGCAGTGCCTGCCGGATGACTGGGTGAAGTTAGGACGGTGTAAATCGAGGGATCGGGGTGGTCGTAGCTGACTGTATTGATGGTATTAAAATTATTCAAATCATATTTATACGGGGCGTAATTGCCATGCCAGCCCACGACGCATAACGGTGAATGATCGTATTCACCGCACCAGACTTTGCCACCGAATTTGGCAATGACCTCGTGCGGGCCGCTTTCATCCTCGAAGTCCGCAGTCGGATAGAGAAAGTCGCGCGGGTTGGCAAGGCCGTTGGCACCGATGGGGCCGAGATCGGGTAAGGTTAAGGGCTGACCGTAATTCTCGCAGACATAGCCTCGGGCTTTGCCTTCCGGCAGCAGCACGGAAAATTTTATGCCACGGGGAATAACGGAAATTTCTCCGGGTTTGAGGTCGATGCGCCCGAGTTCAGTGCGTAATGTCAGATTGCCTTCCTGCGGGACGATCAGCAGTTCGCCATCAGCACAATAGAAGAAGCGTCTATCCATGCTGGCGGTGGCGGCATAAACATGAACGGCCAAGCCCGTCCATGCAAAGCTGTCGCCGTTCCCGGCTACGGTCGTTAAAGCATCGACAAAATCAACGGGTTTGGAAGGGTATGCGGGCGGATCCCAGCGCATCTGATTGGGTGAAGTGTCGATATCGCCAAACGGCGTGCCGAGCAGGGTAGGGTGTTTATAAGCCTCATAAGGTTTGTGCTTTACGGAGGGGTGAATGCGATAGGTCCATGTGCGCTGATTGCTGGCACGGGGGGCCGTGAAGGGGCTGCCGGTAATTTGTTCGACATAGAGACCGTGCGCAGGTTTTTGCGGGCTGTTCTGCCCTTGCGGCAAGGTGTTTGCCAGTGCCTCGGTTGCAAACTCGTTCCCAAACCCGGACATGTAACTCATGATCGTATTCCTTCCTGTTGGGGAAAGAATACTGGAAAGGGCAGGGAAATCAAACCGGGGTTATGACCGCCGGGCGGACTTTTTCCGGAATAGCTGGAATTTCGTTTTGTGCAGTGCCGAGATAAAGCGACCCGGCGAGATAAGTGCCGTAGAGTCCGAGCGCGGCATAGCCATGCCAGCGTTTCAGCGCCCCTTTGGTGGCCAGCAGTGTGGCTGTGGCCAGTCCTGCGCCGGCGCCGAGCGCGGTCAGGTTCAAGAGGCCCAGTGGGGTGGTTGGCTGCAGGGCTTCAGGGACAGGGGCACCTGTGGCGGCCAGTATACCGCCGACCGCCAGCAGATTGAGGACGCTGCAGCCGATGATGTTGCCCACAGCCATATCGGTCTTGCCTTTGAGGGCGGCCTTGAGGTTGATGGCGAATTCCGGCGCGGCCGTACCCAGAGCTAATGCCAGTGCGCCGACCATGACGGCGGGGGCGCCAAGATTTTGTGCAACAGTGGAGGCTCCTTCAACGGCGGTGTGCGCGGTGTAGATCACGCTGCCCATCCCGGCTCCGGCCAGAAGCGCGTTGATGCCGTTGCTGCGTTCCTTGTGATCGTGATCGCAGTGATCATCGCCGTGATGATGGTGATGGTGGAGTTCGGCCAGTTCCGGTTTGCCAAGCGCGAGTGCGTCCCGCTTGTTCAGTTTATAATTAGTAACGAGGTAGGCGACAGCCGCTGCCGTCATGCCGTAGCCCAGCCCTTCGATCAGACGCCCGGTAGCGAGTTGCGTGCCAAAGGCGGTGGTGGCACCCGCCAGCGCGGCCACATTGAATTTCCACGCTGTACCTTGCGGCTTTTTCACTCCGGCGACAGCAGCTACTGTGCCCAAAATCATCAGCACATGGGCAATGTTGGAGCCGACGATATTCCCCATGCTGACGGCATGCTGGCCGCTGACGATGGATTTCATCGCCACGGCAAACTCAGGCACCGATTCCATCAGCGCCAGCCCGAGTCCGAGCCCGACCGCCGGTATTTTGAGTTTCTTGCCAAGACTCTCCACACTATCGATCACGGTCTCACAGGCTTGCGGCAGCAGCCACAGTGAGGCCGCCATCATCAAGCCAGCCCCCAGTGTTGTTGCCAGCGCCGGGGCGGTCAGGGCCGTGGTTGCCAGCAGGGCCGCTGTACCGCCCAGAACCACAGCCGTCCTGTTTCCCGCCAGCCGTTGGAATAAACCCTTCAGCCCTGAGGGCGGCGGGGTGGTATGAGGGTGTTCAGGGTGTTCGTGATGATCATGATGATCATGACTGCAGGCTGATCCGTGATCATGGCCGTGATCGTGATGGTGCAGGGGGCGCAGCGGCTTGTAACGGCCTTGTGCCTCGTCCTCGGGGTCCTCCGGTTTGATCGGGGTAAACTTCATCGTCCCTGTGTCTTTTTGTCGTGATTTTCCAGCAGATTATGGGGTTTGACGCCCCCGCGCAAGCGTTTTCTTGACATATTGCGATACCCTGCGCTAACCATGGGCCAGTAAAAATACAAGACCCGGGAGGCAACAATGTTCAGTTTACGCAAGGTATTCCGCGATGTGATGGCCAGTATGGAAGCGGCCAGAGTGCGTAAGGAATTGTATCCGGTTGTCTTGCGGGCCATTGATGCGAAAAATATGCCTGTAGTCGAGAAAATTTTTGACACAGTTGAGTTCGATGGACGCCAGACCCGGGAGATCGTCAAGGCGGCAATTGTCCGTGATGATGTGGCGTTGTTTGATCTGGCCCTTAAGAAAGTTCTGCACGGCAACGTCAACTACGCTCTGTCTGAACATTCGAGCGGCGGGCCTGAGGGGCCATCGCACACAACCATCTGTCCAATTCTCTCTTACGCAATCGAACAGGGCAGCCGGAACGTGGCGCTGCGTCTGGCCAACGACGAGCAAACGAATGTGAGCAAGCAAGGTGTCAGCACAACCCATATTTATATCAGCGGGGGCATGATGGGGAGTGGTCACTGCGAAAGGACTGACAGGTATCATGCCAAGCCGCTTGATCTGGCACGCAAGGCCGGGATGGGCGATGTTCTGATTGTCCTGCTGGAACGCACAGCCGATTTACGCCGCGCCGAGGCTTACCGTCTGGATCATGAGGCGAAGACTCTGGCTATCGGATAAGTCGCCGTAAAGGCTATTCCCAGTCCATCACAACTTTGCCGCACTGGCCGGATTTCATCGCCTCAAACCCGGTAATGTAATCATCGATCTTGATGCGGTGGGTGATGACCGGGCGGATATCAAGGCCGGATTGCAGCATCGCGGTCATCTTGTACCAGGTTTCGTACATTTCGCGGCCATAGATACCCTTGATAATCAGGCCTTTGAAGATGACCTGATTCCAGTCGATATCCATTTTACCGCCGGGCGGAATGCCGAGCAGCGCGATTTTGCCGCCGTTCATCATGTTGTTGACCATCTGCTGGAACGCGGATTCCACGCCGGACATTTCAAGCCCGACGTCGAAACCTTCCTTCATGCCCAGTTCCTTCATCACTTCTCCGAGATTTTGTTTCGATACATCAACAGCACGGGTCGCGCCCATTTTCTCGGCCAGTGCCAGACGGTACGGGTTCACATCAGTAATCACGACATGGCGCGCGCCGACATGCTTGCAAATAGCAACCGCCATGCAACCAATCGGCCCGGCGCCGGTAATCAGCACGTCTTCGCCAACAAGGTCGAACGACAGCGCGGTATGCACGGCATTGCCAAACGGGTCAAAGATTGCAGCCAATTCGTCGTCAATATCATCCGGAATGGGGAAGACGTTATCGACGGGCAGCGAGAGATATTCAGCAAAGCTGCCGGGGCGGTTGACGCCGACGCCCTTGGTATTGGGGCAGAGGTGACGTTTACCCGCACGGCAGTTACGGCAGTGACCGCAGACGATATGGCCTTCGCCCGACACGCGCTGGCCGATTTTCAGGTGCTTCACTTCGCTGCCGAGTTGTTCGATCACGCCGACATATTCATGGCCGACGACCATCGGCACCGGAATGGTTTTTGCGGCCCATGCATCCCATTTATAGATATGCAGGTCAGTACCGCAGATAGCG
>JAMPXY010000078.1 GCA_023700945.1 Alphaproteobacteria bacterium
AAGGAACCTTGAGTATTGACGACGCCATGCAAAAATTGATGGAACGTCCCGCCAAAGATGAACTGGGACGCTAGCATCATGCAGTATTGGCTGATGAAATCGGAACCGTTTGTCTGGTCGTGGGACCAACAGGTCGCGGCTAAAATCGCACCCTGGACCGATGTCCGCAACTATCAAGCCCGCAACAACATGAAGGCGATGAAAAAAGGTGATCAGGCCTTCTTTTATCATTCGAGCAAAGGGCTTGAGATCGTAGGCATCATGGAAATCGTCAAGGAGCACTACCCCGATCCCCAAGACCCGCGCTTCGTACTGGTGGACGTCAAGGCCCTGAAGCCCTTCAAAACCCCAGTCAAGCTTTCTGACCTGAAAACCCATCCGGCGCTGGCAGATATGGCGATGCTGCGCCAGTCGCGCCTATCGGTTTCGCCGATCACCGCTGGCGAATGGAAAACCATCTGCCAAATCGGCGAAAAATAACCTTAAGTCTGGGTTGAAACAGGTCTCTGCCACCTTACCTTAAGGGCACAACTATTGCCCTGAGCTTTTTTATGACACTGCGTGATATTTCTCTGACCCTCCTTTGCATCCTGATCTGGGGCGGGAACTTCATCGCGATCAAACTCGGAGTGGGGGAACTGCCGCCACTGGTGATGATTACACTGCGTTTTCTGACAACATCCCTTGTCTTCCTGCCCTTTATAAAATGGCCCGGCAAGGAACGCTTCTGGAAGATTGCCGAAGTGGGTTTATGGATGGGGGCGATCCATCAGGGCTTGCTGTTTGTGGCCCTCGGCATACTGGATGCCTCAACAGTCGTCATCCTGCTGCAAGCGCAAATCATGTTTGCTGCCTTGCTCGGCTGGTTAATCCTGAAAGAGACTATTCACTGGCGCACCGGGTTCGGACTGCTGCTCGGGTTCTCAGGATTGCTGGTAGTGCTGGGTGGCCCCGACAGTCAGAATTTAGGGGGCTGCCTGATCACCTTGCTTTCAGCACTCGCGATCGCCATCAGCTATATCCGCATGCGCCAGTTGCAGGATGTGCATGCACCCACCTTCATCGCCATCATCAACGGTGCTTCACTGCCGCTGGTTTTCCTTGCGAGCTTGATCATGACTCCGCAAGGATGGGGCCTCCTGCCACAGGCGAATTGGGCCATCATCATCAGCGTTCTGGCATTTCAGGCCCTGATCGTCAGCTTGTCGCATGTGTTGTGGCAAACTCTGCTGGCACGCAATGCAGTGGCCAAGGTCACCTGCTTTATACTGTTCCTGCCGCTGGTGACGATAGCCCTGTCCGTACTGCTACTGGGCGAAACCCTGCCCGCCTCTTTGCTCTGGGGCGGGGCCCTCACCGTGGTCGGGGTTGGCATTATTACGCTCCGAAAAATTCAAAAGAAACTACCCGTAGAGCTGGACCCGGTGGCCTGACAGCTTGCTGCATCGCACAACGACCGGGTCTATACCCCGCCTCCCAAGATGATAAAGTAGGCAGGTTCTCTTATAGACCAAGGAGCTTGTAATGACCTCTGCTGCCCGCACGGATTCCAGTCCGATTGATGTATTTCCACCCTCAAGTGACACCATCAAACACGCCCATGTGAATGCGGATGAGTACACCAAGGCATACGCCCGCTCGATGAGCGATCCGAATGGTTACTGGGGTGAGACGGCTCAGCGCATCAGCTGGTTTAAAGATCCAACCATTATCAAGAACACAAGCTTCACCAGCCCGGTTTCAATCAAATGGTATGAAGACGGCGTACTGAATGCAGCCTATAACTGCATCGACCGCCATCTGCCCCAGCGCGCCCAGCAGACAGCCCTGATCTGGGAAGGGGATAATCCTGCCGACAGCCGCAAAATCACCTATGCCGTCTTGAAAGATGAAGTCTGCCAACTGGCGAATGCCCTGAAGAGCCGCGGCGTACAAAAAGGCGACCGTGTTACCATTTACATGCCCATGGTTCCCGAAGCGGTTTATGCGATGCTGGCATGCGCCCGGATCGGCGCGATTCACTCAGTCGTGTTTGGCGGCTTCTCTCCTGACTCGCTCAAAGACCGTATTCTCGATTGCGATTCCAAGGTCGTGATCACAGCCGATGAAGGGGTGCGCGCTGGCAAACCGGTGCCCTTAAAGAAAAACACCGATGAAGCTCTGAAATCCTGCCCGGATGTATCAACAGTGTTGGTCCTAAAACGCACCAGCGGGACGATTGACTGGCAAGAAGGCCGGGATATCTGGTGGCATGATCTGGTCGCAGCCCAAAGCACCGAGTGCCCGTGCGAACCGATGAATGCCGAAGATCCGCTGTTTATTCTTTATACCTCGGGATCAACCGGCAAGCCCAAGGGCGTGCTGCACACCACCGGTGGCTATATGGTGTTCACCAGCCTGACCCACGAGATTACATTCGATTATCATGAAGGTGATGTCTACTGGTGCACAGCCGATATCGGCTGGGTCACGGGTCACTCCTATATTGTTTACGGCCCTCTGGCGAACGGCGCGACCACGCTGGTGTTCGAAGGTGTACCGACTTATCCTGATTTCAGTCGTTTCTGGCAGGTCATCGACAAACATAAGGTCAATATTTTCTATACCGCCCCAACCGCCATTCGTTCCCTGCTGCGCGAAGGCAATGAATGGGTACAAAAAACCAGCCGTCAGTCATTACGGGTACTGGGTAGCGTGGGTGAACCGATCAACCATGAGGCCTGGCTATGGTATCACCATATCGTAGGGGAAGGCCGCTGTCCGATCGTTGATACCTGGTGGCAAACCGAAACCGGTGGCCACCTGATTACCCCTCTGCCCGGGGCTACCGCCACCAAGCCCGGGTCGGCAAGCAAACCATTCTTCGGCGTTAAACCGGTGATTGTTGATGGCGATGGTAAAGTTCTGGAGGGTGCCTGCGAAGGCAATTTATGCATTGCCGATTCATGGCCGGGACAAATGCGTACGGTCTTCCGCGATCATGCCCGGTTCGAACAAACTTATTTCAGCACTTTCACGGGCCTTTATTTCACCGGTGACGGCTGCCGACGCGATGCTGACGGTTATTACTGGATCACAGGCCGGGTTGATGATGTGATTAACGTCTCGGGTCACCGCTTTGGCACAGCTGAAATAGAAAGTGCCATCAATGAGCATGTGGCCGTGGCTGAATCGGCTGTCGTCGGCTATCCCCATGACCTCAAAGGACAAGGTATTTATGCCTATGTGATCTTGAATACCGGTAAGAGCCCCAGCGATGACATAAAAAAAGAAATCGTGCAGACCGTGCGTAAAATCATTGGCCCAATTGCCTCGCCCGATGTCATCCACTTCACACCCGGCCTGCCCAAAACCCGTTCCGGCAAAATCATGCGCCGCATTCTGCGCAAGATTGCAGCGGATGAACTGGATACGTTGGGTGATACCTCGACCTTGGCCGATCCTGCTATTGTACAGGAACTCATACGCACCAAAACCTGAACGGAAATCTTTTCTAGGCTGCACTGCCCGCATAGCGGCTGTCATAGACAACCAGCCTGTCCTTGGCCAGATGGAAACTGCTGGCCAAAGAAAGTTTCATCTGCGTACGCCAGACAGTATGGCGCATCATCCACCACATCAGCATCAGCATCAGGAATGAATCTTCGCCATCGCGGGTACGCTTAAGCTGCAGCATTTGTATATGCTGTTCTTCGGCATGACATTCCGCCATGCGCCTGGCATAGAATTTCGAAGAGGCTATGCGGTGTTCTTCCATATCTTGCAAATGAGCCTGTGCCATCATGCGCTCAACCATCATCCGCTTAATCGGATCCTCGCGCAGTTCGATGATACGGGTTTCGATCGCACTTTGCGCGCTATCTGCCAGATCGCGGGCAATATCCGCCATGGCCGAGCCTTCACCCTGCTGCTCGAGGGCACGCAGACGGTTGCGGCGGCAATCAAGAAATTCCTTATGCAGGCGGGCCAGAGTCGAATCAACCGCCTTGTAAGCCTCAACCTCGCTTAAAAGGCCGCCCGCATAGCCACGGTCATCGTCCTGAATACTCTCCAGACGAACCGCCATATCCTGCATAATGCTGTTTAGATCACGGTCTTTCATGCCCGCATTTTAGCCGCCGCAGGGTAAAAAACGGGTTAATTATTGAAAATTGATTCGAAAACCGCAGAAATCTGCGGGGTTTGTCAGAAAAATTTTATTGCCCTGAAAAGCCTGTTAATGAGAGAATAAATTATAAAATTAAAAAACTTAATAAAAACAGGAACAAAGAGGATTTCTTATGTCAACAGACGATAGATTAGGCCAAGATGAACGGCGTTATGAACTCAAAAGAAAATTTCTGAGCCGGGCCATCGGCGAAGGACGCGGCCCACAGGCCATCGCCAGATTAAATCAGTTTTACAGAAATGCCCAAGCCACTCATGCTACCCCGGACGAGGACATCCTGAGAAATATCGAAGAGGTCGGTCAGGCCGAACGCGCCGAAATCAGTCGGATTATTCAAGAATGCCTGGCCAAAACCGACTTTGACCGCGCTGAACCGGAAGACGTACAGGAATTGATCCGTGAAGAACTCGCCAACCAGCAAAACGAAATCAATACGTTGCTGTCAATGGGTGTGCCCAAGGGGCTAATGCCGGAATTAAGCCCGGCGATCGCCCGGCTCAATGCCTATGAACGAATTAAGGGCGGTACGGCCATATGGTCGCCAGCCGATGCGCAACAACAAGACAGAATTGAAAAATTCTTTCTGAAGAATGGCCGGCCCCCGACCAACACGCTCAACTAGCCGAACTGAAGCAAGGATAGCGCCTGCTTATTCCATACCAATAGCAGCCTTATAGGTTTCCAGCAGCATTTCCTCTTCGCGGCGCTTATCCAGCTCGATCTTACGCAAGCGCACGATCTTGCGGATAATTTTTGGATCAAATCCTGTGGCCTTGGCTTCGCCGTAAACTTCTTTGACATCTTCAGCCAAGGCAGCCTTTTCCTCTTCCAGACGTTCAACCCGCTCAATAATGCTTTTCAGTCGCGCGGCCGTGGCCTTGTCGACGGATTCAACATTGTTGTTCGCCACAGAATTTTGAGTGCGGGCTTGGGCAGTCATGGTTCACCTCGTTTAGCACGTTCAACAAGATCCGCAAAATACGTGCGCTCTTTTTCTGGATCATAGGGTAACTGGAGGCCGTCATAATACGTGCAGACTGTGCGCTCTGCCAGTATTTCCTGCAAATCATCCGCAAGAAGTTTTGCCCAGAAAAAGGCATCTTTTTTATTAGAAATCAGATCGTTACGAAACTCAACCAGGGTACAGGGCAAACGGCGCACCCCGGCATGACGATTAATCGCACCCCCTTTCAAGATCCGGTGATCATAAGGTTCATTATCACCAACCTGATAACCGCGTGCGCGAAATCGCGCCATCAGCGAGAGCGACAAACGGTCATCAGCCGCATACATAAAAGCAATTTCCCACGGCCGTCGAAAATTAAAAAAGACAGGGGTATAACTATGGACCGACACCACCAGCGGCACACCCCCCGCAGCCTGCGCCCGATCAAGCATCGCCGCCAAAGCCTTCTGGTAGGGGTGATATATTTCCGTCAGACGCTTGGTCTTGTCCTGCTCACTGAGGTCGAGGTTACCCAATACGATCTTGTCATCACCCGTGGTGGCAAAAGTCGTAGGATGATCAACGTCACGGTTGAGATCCACCACTAGGCGCGAATAATTGCCAAGGATCGCCGGAGCATCAAGCAATTCAGATAAATAGTGCGTTACATCACGCACCCCGATATCAACCGCATAGTGACATTTGTAATCGTCCGGGCCCAAACCCAGATTATCCAACTGACGCGGTACGGCAACGCCCGCATGCTCACAGGTCAGAATAACGGACGTATTACCTTGCGGCCGCAACACTTCATACGGCGCAGGTTCATCGGCAGCCAACAAGGTCATTAATATCTACTTTTTCTGAACAACAGGGATGATTTCCAGCGTTTCAATCATCAAGCCATCACTGCCACCCTGTTCAACCCGGCCTACCTGAGTGCGTATCGTCAACGCCTGACTTTTCGGCTTGACGTTTTTATAGTCCAGCAACCCACGCGGCATAAAAGTAATCGTCGCCGGCGTTTCAATCAGCCAGCGATAACGACCCTGCAAAGCCCCCTGATTGAGAGTGCGGCCGGGCTGACTGATAAAAACCCGCATCAGCAAATCATTCGATTTCAGCGCTGTCAACAAATTATCTTTGTCCATGAAGGCCTTGAAAGCTTCCTGCGCAAAAGGAGTCATGTTTTCATTCAAAGTCACCAAATGCGCCTCATAACGTAACGGGTCAAAATCCAGACCATCGATAAGAACTTTTTCTACCCATTGCTCAACCTGTGCAGGTTGACGGTGGGCCTGATCCAGAGCCATTCCGCTTTCCAAAGCAGGCTGGGGCTGATAGTCAACCCCTGGCAAGGCTGTAGCTGCGGAAGTGCCCGCCCCCTTCTCCATAAAGGGAGCCTGCAAAGTATCTTCAGGCTTAGGGCCGGTATCTTCCTCCTCAAACAAAAAGGGAAACCAGTCCTCAAGAAAACTTTTTTTCTGCGCGTAGGCCGTATCAGGAACCAGCAGGAGGCAACTGCCAGCCGCCACTACCATCATTGCCCGCTTCATAGTCTGGATTGTCCTGTGACTCATGAGGTACGCCCTGTCTTTCTTCCCGGTTTTGAAAATGATTTGATTTTGCCAATAGCCTTGCCCAACGTCAGTACCGACCCAATCCGCCGCTCAAGAAAGGCCTCGGTTTCAGTGACGCCCTGAGAGTTATCATCCAGCCATACTAGTGTGGTAGAAGCCATAACCCCGCTAAGCAAGATTCTCTTGCTGTAGTGATTATAATCTGTGGCGGTATCACCTGCCCAGCGCCAGATAATATCGGCAGTCCGCCACATGATGCGGGATCCCTGCCCAATACGGGACGGCATCGCCCAGTAAGAGGCTGCCTGCCGCACGGCATCACGCCAAGGATACAACACCCGCAGCCGCGCCATCACCGCCGTATGGATACGATCCCGCACCCGCAAGGTTTCGGGATCGACTTTTTCCAGCCGTTCCAGCATAAGACGATCTGCCATATCTGAAAAATGATCCAACGCACTGGACAACCCCCCTGGAAACACCGAACGCGCCATCGAAAGTTCGTAGCCAGCCCGGACTGCCGCCTGTTCTATTACCTTCCATGTCCACCCTTCAAACGGCACCTCAGGCAAAGCCGCCTCAAGAATTCGGTCGCAGATATCCTCGGTGACAGGCCTGGTAGAAAAATCGTTGGCGGGGCGAGTACGCATGTTATCCTTTGCACAATCAAGACATTGTTGATATTGCAGACATGATTATGACTTTTCAAGGGGCACAGAATGGCAACGGGCAGAAAAAAGCAAAGCGATACAGCAAAAGCCACCGCCGTCGATAGCGAGGGTAGTGCGCTAGGGAATCGGGTAGTTCGTTATGGCAAAGTATCGGCGACTATGGCCGGGCTGGCTGCCCGCCTCGCCGGGGAACGCTATCTTGGCCTGAAAATCGAGCGGCAGGAACATGCGCAGGAATTACTGCAATCACTGGGCAGTCTTAAAGGCCCGCTGATGAAGGTAGGACAAATACTGGCCACCATCCCCGAAGCCCTCCCCCCTGAATACGCAGAAGCCCTGCAACAGTTACAATCAAACGCCCCGCCAATGGGCTGGTCGTTTGTCAAACGCCGGATGAAAGCCGAACTGGGGCCCGACTGGGAATCCCGCTTCACCTCCTTCGACCACGATGCCGCCGCCGCCGCCAGCCTCGGGCAAGTTCATCGCGCACTCACCCCGGCAGGAGTCCAGGTAGCCTGCAAACTGCAATACCCGGATATGCAATCAGCGATTGATGCTGATCTGCGTCAATTGAAAATCATTTTCTCCTTGTATGAAAAATACGACTCAGCGATCTCAACTAAATATATTCATCAAGAACTAGCCGCCCGCCTGTATGAAGAGCTGGACTACAAGCGCGAAGCCCGCCACTGCGCTTTGTACGCGGCCATGCTGAAACAGGAAAAGGGTGTACATATCCCACGCGTCATTGAGGATCTCTCAACCAGCCGCCTGCTGACCAGCACATGGCTGGACGGCGAAAAAATTCTCAGCTTCAAGGACGCCCCTCAGGAGAGTCGCAACCAGATTGCCCTGAACCTCTTCCGCGCCTGGTACGTACCGTTTTATTACTACGGCATTATCCATGGTGATCCACATCTGGGTAATTACTCCATCCGCAAAGATCTGAGTCTGAACCTGCTCGATTTTGGCTGCATCCGGGTCTTCCCGGCACAGTTTGTCGGCGGCGTGATTGATCTTTATCACGCCTTGCTCGAAGATGATCAGGCACGGGCTGTTCATGCTTTTGAAACATGGGGTTTCAACGGCCTCACCCAAGAACAAATCGACATTCTGACCATCTGGGCGCGGTTCTTGTATGCCCCGGTGCTGGACAATAAGGTGCGGACTATTGGTGAAGTCAATGGCGGCATGTATGGCCGTGAAACCGCCCATCTGGTTCATCAGAAATTAAAAGAGGCCGGCGGCGTTACCGTACCGCGCGAGTTCGTTTTTATGGACCGGGCGGCCCTAGGGCTGGGCTCCGTCTTCCTGCACCTCAAGGCCGAGGTCAACTGGTACAAATTGTTTCATGAACTGATTGCCGATTTTGAGACCAAGGCCTTGGCACAGCGCCAGAAAAAAATCCTGAAGACCTTTGACCTCGGCTCCGAAGACCCCCATCAGGGTTGATACTCTTCCTGTTCGACCTCAAAGAAAACGGTCTTGCCCTCGCCATGGCGGCTGCAAATGCGCATCGCAATCGTCCGACTGACACTGGCATCACAGGGGATCAGGATGGTGCGTACGGTCTTATCATGGAAAGCATCCTCGAGGCCGGTCGCAGTAAAAGCTTGTCGCACGCTCGGATCATCAGCCAGCGCCCGCACTTCCCAACCGCTACGCACTTCAAAGAAGAAACTGGCACCATAACGCTGTGGCTCGCTCGCCGTATCATGGCGACGCGCCATCATGCGCAGAAGCTCTTGCTGGAGCGTATCCGCTCCGTCTCTGGCCTTTGAGTCCGGTTTCATTGTCTGCTGGCGCTGCGACGACGGCCTGATTAACTTTTCAGGCTATTTCTCCGCATGCACCATTCCCTGTTCTGTTCTTTGGCTTTTTGCCTGCCGGGTTGTCCCCGGGGCCTATGCCTTATTTAACGAGGATCATAACACGAAGACAATCGCGCAAAAAGACAGGGGGGATGAAAATCAGTATAGGTTCCCTTAAAAAAATGTTAATCTTTTTGTCATATTATGTAACTGATTTTACAGAGGGTGTAATCATGACACAGGTAAGCTTTTACAAGGACTCCATTCAGCTCCATACCGTCAGGGATGTGAAAACCCCAGCGGAGGGAGGCAGTGTACCTCTTGCAACAATCGGGGCTGCCATGAAGCAGCTCTCGACCAAGAACGGTCTGGATATTCAAGGCGGTGACCTCAAAGCTGGGCGTGACTGGGATATGGTCGAAGTCGGCGGTCGTCGCTACAGCGCGGATGTTTACCAAAAAGCCCTGCTGACCGCCGCCAAGCACGATGTCAGCTCACCGCATCACTCTGA
>JAMPXY010000079.1 GCA_023700945.1 Alphaproteobacteria bacterium
ATTACACAAGTAGCTGAGGCCTTGATGCCCATTTTATGTTCGATTGAGCCACAACTGACACCGTTGCGTGCACCGGATTTGATCTGTCCGCCTTCAGACCTAGGCATAAATTTGGGCACCACGAATAATGAAATGCCGCGTGAACCCTCCGGGGCATTCGGCAATTTAGCCAGTACCAGATGGATAATATTCTCGGTCAGGTCATGCTCACCGGCCGAAATAAAAATCTTGGTGCCGGTAATTTCATACGACCCATCGTCGTGCGGGATCGCCTTGGTTTTAATCAGGCCCAAATCGGTACCGCAATGTGGTTCAGTCAGGCACATCGTCCCCGACCATTCCCCGGTGGTCAATTTCGGCAAGTATAAATCTTTAAGGTCCTGCGAACCATGCAGATAAAGCGCACGGTACGCCCCTTCGGAGAGCCCCGGATACATGCCAAATGACATATTCGCCGAGCAAATCAATTCCTGCAACACACAGTTCACCACATGCGGCATACCCATCCCGCCATAGCGCGGGTCAGCCCCCAGGCCCGGCCAACCCCCTTCGCAAAACAGACGGTAGGCTTCTTTAAAACCTGTGGGCGTGCGCACCACACCGTTCTCGAACAAGCAGCCTTCGGCATCGCCGCTCTGGTTCAACGGGAACAAGATCTGCTCGCACACCTTGGCGCCCTCTTCGATGATCTGGTCAATCAGATCAGGAGTCGCCTCTTCGTAACCAAGCAGCGCGGCCACCTGCCCGACATCCAACACCTCGTGCAGGACAAAACGGATATTCTCCAGAGGGGCTTTATAGGATGGCATGGCGGGTCTCCTGCGGGTGTAGGGTCTTAACACTTACAATATAGCGCAAATATCTTAACAAGACATCGCCAGCAAACTGAATTATCTATGAAAACCAATGGCTTGCCGAACTATAATTATGTCTATACCTAAGATATATGCTGCTATGCGAAAGCGCGCTTGTATTAAACATTAGGAAATAATAATATGAAGATATAAGCGTAATTACTGTCTCTCCAGTATTCAGGCACGGATCGACCCCCTTCCAGATCCGTGCCTGTTTCTTTTTTAGCTATTTATCGTCGATCAAAGCCTTGATGTTATCGGCAATCCGTCCTTTGTCATATTGACGAATTTCCTGTTCAGCCTTTTTAACCGGTGAATTCTCGCGCTCGCGCAAAGCCGCCGCAATCTGCTGGATGGTCTCATCGCCTAAACGCTCCCGGGCACCGCGCATATTCTCCAAGGCCTGCGCACGCACCGCTGCTGATTGCGCAGCCTTGGCTTTCTCCTTGCGTTTCTTAAAGAACGAAAACATCACACCCCCCTTTAGTTACGCAGCGGTTTGCCGGTCTCGAGCATGTGCTCAATCCGGGCCATGGTGCCTTCATTACGCACCAGTTTAAGGAACTCGCGCACTTCAAGTTTGAGAATGTCATCTTCTGAAACCGGGGCAGTCCAGTCGGCCTTCTCCCCGCCGGACAGAACCGTGGTGAGAAGATTGCACACCGTCACATCATAAGGTGAGGCTTTGCCTGATTTGCGTAGATCAGAGACTGCCATATCGAGTGCATATTTACCCGATGGCCCCGGCAGCCTGATTTCCTTGACTGGCTCGGGGGCCTTATAGTCCTGCGCCAACGCCACAGCCTTTTGTTTGGCATCAAAAAGCAGGCGGTCACGATTCATGGTGACGCCGTCACTCTCGCGGAAGTAGCCGATGTCTTTGGCCTCAAGCGCCGACTTGGCAACCTTGGCCGTACCTATGGTTTCAAAGGCCTGTCGCACAGCGCCCATCGGCGTATTTGCCGGAGAGAACCATATCTTCTCCTGACCAGTCACAGCCTTGATAGCCTTCTTGCTGGCAGCGCGTTCACGCTCCTGATAACGCAAAATCATTTCCTTACAACCACCCCAGCCAGGAATCAAACCCACCCCGACTTCAACCAAGCCGCAATAGGTTTCGGCATGAGCCTGAACATGGTCCGCATGCAACAGAATTTCACAACCACCGCCCAGCGCCAAACCTGATGGTGCCGCCACCACGGGGAAAGGAGCATATTTCAAAGCGCGATAAACCCGCTGACCCCCACTAATCAATTCCTCAATTTGCGGCCACAGCGCAATATTCATCGCAAACATCGCCAGCCCAAGGTTAGCCCCCGCCGAGAACGCCGATCCCTCATTATAAATCACCATGGCCTTGTAAGAACCTTTGCCATCACCGATCAGCTTGATTGCGTGGTGATAAACATCAAAGACCTGCTCATCAATCGCGTTCATCTTGCCCGTAAACTCAACACAAACGACACCGTCGCCAATATCCCAAAGAGCCGCGGAAGATGTTTTATAAAGGGGCTTGTTCGCAAGTTTGATATCACGCAGCAACAAAACACCCTGCGGCCTGACAACCCGGTGATAGGTGCCGTCCGTGCCAAAATAATGCAGCGCGCCGTCTTCAATTTTATAGAAAGATCCCTTACCCACTTTTTGCAGCAAGAGCGGGACAGTTTTTCCCTCAGCTTGCAACCGCTCTGCGAACCAGTCGGCCCCGAGATCATCGATCATCTCGAACGGGCCTTTTTTCCAGTTATAGCCCAGACGCATCGCCTCATCGACTGCGGCAATATCATCAGCAATTTCGGGAACCAGAGAAGCCGCATACCACAACGTATCGCGGAAAACAGACCACGCGTAATCAGCGGCCTCGTCTCCAGCGGTTAAAACTGCCTTCAACCCTTGTTTGCCAAGATCCGCTGAGGCCGGCTTGGGCTTTTCAGCTTTTTTGTAGTGGGCGTCACTAAACGCCCCCGCGTTGATGTCATAGGCTTCCTTTTGTTTACCCGCAGCCAGATTGAGGCGATAAAAACCACCCTTACCCTTACGTCCGGTATAGCCGGCAGTAATCATGCCGCGAATAAAATCGTAGTCTTTGAAGATTTTACGATATTCGTCTTCGGCGGGCAGAGTCGCAAGCAACGATTCTGCCAGGTGGGGCATTAGATCGATGCCCACCAAATCAATCAAACCAAAAACCCCCGTCTTGGGAATCCCTACCGGTTTCGACATGATCGCATCGGCCAATTCCACCGATATTTTCTGATCCACAGCATGGCGGATGCTGGCCGTTAGCCAGAACACCCCGAGACGGTTGGCGATAAACCCGGGGGTATCATGACAATAAACGACACCCTTACCCAGTTGCACATCACAGAAAGACTGCACAGCCTCTATCGCATCTTTGCGGGTTTTATCACCCACCACCATTTCAAGTAAGCGCATGTAGCGCGGCGGATTAAAAAAGTGGGTAATCAGAAAATCAGCGGCCATCTGGTCACCAAAAGGTGCCACCAGATTGTGCAGTGGGATGGTTGAGGTATTGGATGAAACAATCGATCCGGGTTTACGGACTGTCTCGATCTTCGCATAAGTAGCGTGCTTAACCTTGATATCTTCCAGCACAACTTCGATAATCCAGTCGCAATCACTAAGCAAACCCAGATCATCTTCAAGATTACCCGTGGTGATCAAACGCGCACTCTTTGGACTCATGAAAGGGGCAGGGTCTGCTTTCAGCAACCGCTCAACCGCGCGCGCTGCCAAAGGTGTACCGTCTGCCGGTTTAATATCGAGCAGCACCACAGGCACCCCGGCATTGGCAATTTGTGCCGCTATCCCCGACCCCATGACCCCGGATCCAATCACCCCGACCTTTTTGATATTGACCTGCTGCGCCATGGCGTCCCCACTTTCCTGTTTTAAATCGTTCCCGTAGTCACGGCTGTACTTTGGTCAGCATTTTCTGACCCAATTTCACTGATATCCAAGTTCTCGATATCACGAAATTCTTCAGCGCCACTCCTGAATTCCCGCACCGTCTCTTCAGCACGCGCCAGTATGACCGGCACCTCCTGAAACTGGCCGCCCAGGAGATATTGCACCCGGTCCAGCACTTCGCTTTCATACAGACGCAGTGTTTTGATATCCGGCAAGGGTCGGGCGATCCCGGTAATCATGCGCTTATAAAGCGTCATCAGGCTCTCGACCGAACCATTAACTAATAACTTATCCTTGAGATGCATCAGCATATCGAGCTTGAACTGCATGTAGGGCATATAATATTTACTGAGAAAGGCTTTAATCTTGCGCAATTCACGTACCTGCGCGTTATAAGCCTGATCGGTTTCAAGCGGTTTGAGGTAAAGTCGCCCCTCATCACTCGACATCACCGCTTGGTTACTTTCGCAAGCCTCAATGATATAAGTGCCAGCCAGACGAACTTCATCCACCATCTGCTCAGCCGCCTTCTGATCAACCCCGAATTTTTTATGAGTTTCAATCATGGCCGCCAAAGCTGCCCGCGCACGTTTAAAATCATGCATCCGCAAAGCCGCAATGAACGGGCGCTGCAACGTCTCAATTTTATCAGCCCCGGCCAGCCGACTGATATTTTGCTGAATTTTGTAAAAATGTGGTTCCAGTTCCTGCAGTACTATCCGCGCCTGCTGCAAGCGCTGGCATGTTTCGAGCAAAATCTTTTTCTGTTGTTTGTAGCGTGAGATAACACTACCGGCATCACTGGTCCACTTAACGCCTTGTGCCACATGACCGGCCAATCTGGTTTCTTCCTGACGGATTTCATCACGGAGCAACGTCATGAAACGATTGATCTGCATATAGCAACAGGCAAATTCTGTCATATGCTTTTGCAATTCCTCGAGAACTGCGCGCGCTTGTTTACGCACTTTTACAGCTTCGGGTAACGTGGTTGCCGCATGCCCCTTGCTTTCCTGCAGAACCCACTGCACGGTATATTGAAAGAAGCGCCCGTGCAATTCACGCAGATACGCGTCTTCCTCTCTAACCTCATCTTCATCGTAGTTCAGAGAAACTTTTTGCACCTGATCTTTAACAACTTCAAGGAAACGCCGCTCGACCGCATCAAGATCGGCGGCGTCAGTAAACCCCAAAGAAACAAGGAACGGGTGCAAGGCCATGACAGATCGGCCTAATCAGGCAGCCTCAAGGATAATCGCCGTACCCTGCCCGCCGCCAATGCACATAGTGGCCAGACCGCGCTTTTTCTTTTCTCGTACCAGTAGGCTGGCAAGCTTGCCTGTGATCCGTGCGCCCGAAGCCCCGAGCGGATGCCCGAGGGCAATCGCGCCACCATCAATATTGAGCTTGGCTTGATCAATTCCCAACTCCTTGACTACGGCCAAACTCTGCGCGGCAAAAGCTTCGTTCAGTTCGAACAAATCAATATCCTTGATTGTCAGTCCCGCCCGCGCCAGCGCCTTGTGCGATGACGGCACCGGGCCAATCCCCATAATTTCTGCGCCGCACCCTGCCACACCAACGGCAACAATCCGGGCCATAATTGGCAAGTTATGCTTACGCGCATAATCTTCCGAAGCTACCAGTACCATTGAGGCCCCGTCTGTAAGCGGTGAGGCCGTCCCGGCAGTTACGGTTCCATCCTCAAAGAAAGCCGGTTTCAGACCGGCCATACCCTCGAGCGTAGCATCAGCGCGGATCGTACCGTCGGCCACAACATCCCCCAACGGTACGATTTCATCCTTGAACCCACCTGCAGCAGCAGCGGCGGCGGCCTTCTTGTGAGAGGCCACCGAAAATTCTTCCTGTTCCTTGCGGGTGATCTGGTACTTTTTAGCAAGGTTTTCAGCTGTTTCCCCCATACCGATATAGGCCGCCGGATAAATCTGACCAAGGGTCGGATTGGGCAGCGGATTAAAACCACCCATCGGAATGCGGGTCATTGATTCGACCCCGCCGCAAATAAAGACATCCCCTGCCCCCAGCTGGATATAGCCCGCCGCCATCTGCACGGTCGTCATCGAGGAACCGCAAAAACGATTGACGGTCGCCCCGCCGACCGACACCGGCAGCTGCGCCAGTTGCGCCACGATCTTGGCAAGGTTAAATCCTTGTTCCGCCTCAGGAAAAGCACAGCCCATCAGCACATCTTCTAGATCATCAACCCTAACCCCGGTCTCTGTCACCAGCGCTTTGAGCACAGCCGCCGCCATATCATCCGGGCGCACCTTAGCCAACGCCCCCTTGTTGGCAAAATGGAACGGGGAGCGTTTATAACCGCAAATGACAACAGATTTTTCCATAACTTAAATTCCTCCCGGGAATCAGGGGTCAGTGACACTGGCTGCTAGATTACAATTATATAGGTACGTGTCCAACCCTTTCCAAGCGTGCGCTGCCAGCAACAAGCCCTGAAAACCGGGCGTTTTGCGTTAATCAAGCCCAGGGCCCTACCCCATTTTACCTTTGACAAGCGTTGTAAAATCAGACAACTAGAGGGCTGTCTATAAAACAAGCCCCGTGGCGGGCATGAAAACATTAAGTAACCAGTACCAATGAAGGAGGCCACCCGTGCCTGTAGCCGTCGCATCCCGTGGATTGAAACGCATCTGCCCCAGCTGTGGCAGCCGTTATTACGATTTTAACAAGCGTCCGATTCTGTGCCCGGACTGCAAAACCGAATTTACCGGTGAAATCAAGGTCAAGGCACGCCGGGGCCGTCCGGCTGCCGTAGAAGATGATGAGGCAGTCCTCGGCAATGAAGGCATTGAAGTCAATGAAGTAGTTGCGACCGAAGATGATGTTGAACTGCATGAAAACGAAGACACAGTCAGCCTCGACGATGTCGAGGAAGCTGATGACGATGAGAATGAAGACGATATTGTAATCGAAGACCTTGATGATGATCTCGACGACGACGACGATGATGATGATGACGACGATCTCGATGATGTCGAGGAAGATGAAGAAAAATAATGGCACAGACTGAACCGGATTCATCCGGGGAATTCTTCTGGATAGATATTATGCTGCCGGCCCGCGTGGATGACTCCGTGGCCGGCAGTCTTCTTGAAGCGTTAAACGACTGGGCACTTTCCGCCACAGCCATCCGGGCTGACAACAAACATACCCACGACTGGCATTTACGTTGGATGGTCGAAGGCTACCCCGATCGTGATGAGGTGCTGTTACGGGTAACACTGGCGCTGCAACTGGCGGCTCTCGATCTTGCCATCACCCCTGAACAGATTATCATCGAACCCGTGCCACAGATTGACTGGCTGGCACACAGCTACCAACAATTCGCCCCCTTCACCGTTGGTGAATTCTTTATCTTTGGCAGTCATTATGCTGGCGATAAACCCGCAGATAAAAGACCTCTGCAAATTGACGCGGCCACCGCCTTTGGCTCCGGCGAACACGGCACCACGGCGGGTTGCCTTGAGGCGTTGCAGGATCTGAAAAACCAAGGGTTCGCCCCCGCGCACACGCTGGATCTCGGCACCGGATCAGGAATTCTCGCGATAGCAGCCTGGAAATTGTGGGGCACCCCGGTGCTGGCCACTGACATCGACCCTGAATGCGTCCGCGTCACCAACTTACATGCCCATATGAATGATACCCCGTTGGATAGCATCGCCCTGACCACAGAAGTGGCGGATGGTTTTCAGTCTCCGCGCCTGAACGGTGAAACCCAGTTCAATCTGGTGATTGCCAATATTCTGGCCGGGCCGCTGATCACAATGTCGGCTGATCTCATCAAAACAGTGGCTCCGGGCGGCTATGTGCTCCTCTCAGGCATGCTCGGCGAGCAGGCCCCGGATGTGGCCGCCGCTTATACTGGCAAGGGCCTCTCTCTGGTCAAACGTTATGACCGTGAAGACTGGACCAGCCTCCTGCTGCAGCGATAATTATTCCACCGTCACAGACTTGGCAAGATTGCGCGGCTGATCAACATCAGTACCCTTGGCGATGGCCACATGGTAGGCCAACAACTGCACCGGGATGGTGTAGAGGATCGGTGTCAGTTCAATCGGTGCCGGACCAAGCCGCACCTGCCAACGCGCCGGGACGTGCATACGTGCAGCGCCATCGCCATCGGTGATCATCAACACCTGACCCCCGCGGGCCACCGTTTCCTGCACATTCGAGGCCGTTTTCTCAAACAACGGATCGGAACCCGGTGAAACCACAACCACCGGCACAGTTTCGTCAATCAAGGCAATCGGCCCGTGCTTCATTTCTCCGGCGGCATAGCCTTCGGCGTGAATATATGAAATTTCCTTGAGTTTAAGTGCTCCCTCAAGCGCTACCGGGTACATATAACTCCGGCCGATATACAAAACATCTCGCGTATCCGCGATATCGCGGGCAATCTCGATAATCGGTTTTTCTGCTGTACGAATGGTCTCCGCGACCAAGGTCGGAAGATGGCGCAGCGATTCCGTCATTTTGATTTCTGCCTCGCCGCTAAGCAAACCGCGTCGGACCGCCAACCCCAGCGCCATGCACAATAAGGTAGTCAATTGCGTGGTAAAGGCCTTGGTTGAGGCCACACCAATTTCGGGGCCTGCCAGAGTATGCAATACCATATCGGATTCACGTTCGATCGTACTTTCAATCGTATTCACAATCGAGATAATCGCTTGTTGTTCACGCTTGCAGTAACGTAGAGCCTCGAGCGTATCAAGTGTTTCACCACTTTGCGAGACAAAGAGTGCCACGCCGTTCTGCGGCAACGGGGCCTCACGGTAACGAAACTCGGAAGCCACATCAATTTCAACCGGCAAGCGGGCGATTTTTTCAAACCAGTATTTCCCTACCATACAGGCGTAATAAGCAGTGCCGCAAGCCACCATAGTCAGGCGGGGGGCGTGATCCAGCGCGCTTAGAATATTTTCCGGCACAGTAATCTTTCCCGTGGCGGGATTGATAAAAGTATTCAAGGTATCGCCTATCACGGCGGGCTGTTCATAAATTTCCTTGATCATGAAGTGGCGATACTCACCCTTACCCGTAGTTGCCCCCGACTGGGCGGTAATCCGGATCGGGCGATTTTGTACCTCGCCCGATTTGTTATAGATCGTGACCCCCGCACGGGTTACGACAACACGATCGCCATCCTCAAGGAAGGATATTTTTTTGGTCAACGGCGCCAAAGCATAAGAATCCGACGCCATATACATTTCGCCTTCACCATACCCGACCGCCAAGGGCGTACCCTGACGCACCCCGATCAGCAGATTATCTTCGCCGGTAAACAAGAGCGCCAAGGCGTACGCCCCCTCAAGCCGATCAAACGCTGCCATAGCGGCTTGTTGCGGCTTCATGCCCTGCTTTAAATTGCGAGTAACAAGGTGCGCCACCACTTCGGTATCGGTCTCGGTTTCAAAACGGCACTGGTCTTTTTGCAATTCTTCCCGTAACGCCACATAATTCTCGATGATGCCATTATGCACCACAGCGACGCGGTCAGTCGCATGCGGGTGGGCATTATTTTCAGTCGGTCCGCCATGCGTAGCCCAACGGGTATGACCGATTCCAGCATGACCGCTCATCGGGGATTTTTTTAATTTAGCATCAAGATTGGCCAGCTTGCCTTCGGCGCGCATCCGTGTGATCTTGCCCTCGTGAAGCGTGGCAATTCCGGCGCTGTCATAGCCGCGATATTCCAGACGGCGCAACCCCTCAACCAGTAACGGCGCCACATCTTTATCCTGAGAGAGAATTCCAACAATGCCACACATGGATTGGGTCCTTACTTGTCTTTCTTTTTCATCATAGGTTTA
>JAMPXY010000080.1 GCA_023700945.1 Alphaproteobacteria bacterium
CTCTGCCATTATCAATCCGCCGCAGGCTTGCATCCTCGCGGTCGGGGCTGGTGAAGAAAAACCTTATGTCGCAGACGGCGGTATCATGATCGGCACATTTATGAAATGTACGCTTTCGGTTGATCACCGGGCGGTTGATGGTTCTGTCGGCGCTGAATTCCTGCAATTCTTCAAGCGCTACATCGAAAACCCTGTCAGCATGCTGGTTTAAGAAAATGCGTGTGCACTGGACGGTTTTTGAGGATGGCGATGCGCATGTCGAAGGGCAGATTTTCGAGCCAGAGTCACAAACGGCCAAGGTCATTCTTTTTTGTCCCGGTTTTCCCGGCATGGGTGCCGTCCATTTCGAGCAACGCCATGTTGCAACTTTGGTGCAGGAAGGTTATGCGGTAGTCGTCCTGCGTCACTGTGGAACCCGTCTTGATTCCCCCTCAGCGCCGGCGATGGTTAATAACGGTGCACGTTTGCGCCATGCACGCCAGCATCAGCAAATCCATCTGGGCGGGGCGCCGTCTTCTGTTGAATACTGGCTGAGTGAGCCCTTGATTGCGCTGAAGACGCTGACCAACGTTTACGAAGATATATATGTTTTCGGCAATAGCTTTGGTGCCTTGTCATCTCTTTGGTCTTTGACGGACCCTGATGCGCCCCTCGAAAAAATCCGTCATCTGATTCTGGTTGCAGGTGCGCAAGGCGTTATGACGGATGATCCGGAAACGGATATCATGCGCATCTGGAAAGCCGAATTCATGACCGCGCCCCGCATAACGGACAAGGTTTCATTTTTGTCAGTGGAGCAGGATATTGAAACTTTGCGCTATGCCTATCAACAATTACCTGAGAGGGCTGTCAAACTGCCTGCTGTGATGGCATTAAGCTATATTGTTGTGACACAAGATGAAATTCTCAAGCCCGGTGATGCTGACAGATTTAAGGCTGCTATCGGTGGTCGCGGGCAGATTGTGCATGATGATCTGGATAAACCTTATTACGATCATGGTTTGATGGCGCATGATATGCCTGATTATCCGACCGAGAATTTTTTGACTTTACTAGGGAAGTAGATATGACGGAACAGAATTTTGATCTGGTGGTGATTGGTGGCGGGCCCGGCGGTTACGTTGCGGCAATCCGCGGTGCGCAGCTGGGGATGAAGGTGGCTGTGGTGGAGGCTAATCATCTGGGAGGGATATGCCTGAACTGGGGTTGCATTCCAACCAAGGCACTGCTGCGTTCGAGTGAAATCCATCATTTGCTCAATCATGCCGATCAGTTTGGTTTCAAGATTGATGGATTCAGTTTTGATCTGAAAAAGATTGTCGAGCGTTCGCGCGGCGTGGCGAAGCAGCTTTCGGGCGGCATTGGTCATCTGATGAAGAAGAATAAAGTCACCGTGTTTAACGGCTGGGGCAAGCTGGCGGGTAAGGGCAAAGTTACGGTTGAGAAAGACGGCAAGGTTTTTGAAACGCTGGCCGCCAAACACATTATTATAGCGACGGGTGCGCGGGCGCGGGTCATTCCGGGGATGGAGCCGGATGGCAAGTTGATCTGGACGTATCGCGAAGCGATGGTGCCTACTGAAATGCCGAAATCAATTGTCGTTGTCGGGTCGGGGGCGATTGGCATTGAATTTGCCAGCTTCTACCGTAATCTGGGTGCCGAAGTGACCGTGGTTGAGATGATGGACCGCGTGATGCCGGTTGAGGATGAAGAAATTTCAATCTTCGCCCGCAAACAGTTTGAAAAGCAGGGCATGAAGATCATTACCGGGGCCAAACTTTCCAAACTGGAGAAGGGCGCCAATAACGTCACAGCGCATGTCGAGGTCGGTGGCAAGCTTGAAAAAATCACCGTTGATCGCGTGATTATGGCGGTTGGTATTGTGGCCAACACCGAGAATATAGGCCTTGAGAATACCAAGGTCAAAACTGATCGCGGGAATATTGTCACGGACGAATATCTGCAGACAGCCGAACCGGGAGTTTATGCGATTGGCGATGTGGCGGGGGCGCCGTGGCTGGCGCATAAGGCGTCGCACGAAGGGATTATCTGCGTCGAGAAGATCAAAGGCCTGAACGATGTTCACCCGATGATCAAAACCAATATTCCGGGCTGCACTTATTGTATGCCGCAGGTGGCGTCTGTCGGACTGACCGAGAAGGCCGCCAAGGAAAAGGGTTATGAGCTGAAAGTGGGACGTTTCCCGTTTATCGGCAACGGCAAGGCGATTGCCTTGGGCGAGACGGAAGGCATGGTCAAAACTATTTTTGATGCCAAAACTGGAGAATTGCTGGGGGCGCATATGGTCGGATCCGAGGTGACCGAGATGATTCAGGGTTATGTCCTTGGAAAGACAATGGAAGCCACCGAAGCCGAATTCATGCACACCATCTTTGCACACCCGACTTTGTCGGAAATGATGCATGAAAGTGTGTTACAGGCCTATGGCAAAGCTATTCATATCTGACCATAATGCAGATCAAGAAAATTTTTTCGGCCATCATTGATGATAGTCGTATCATCGCCTCTGAGCATGCTGGCAGATATAAGCCTACAACAACGGGTGCTAGCCGGATGTTGGCTGGTGTTATCAAGCCGCAGACATCTTTGGAAATCCAAGGTGTCATTGAAGCTAGCCGCCAGCACAAAATAAAACTTTATCCGATAAGTGCGGGGCGCAACTGGGGCTACTCGGATTCCATGCCCGCTACCGATCATAACGTCATCGTTGATTTATCTTTGATGCAGGGCATACGTAACTATGATCCGGAAATGGGGACTGTCACAATTGAGCCCGGTGTGACACAGCAGCAGCTTGGTGATTTTCTGCGCGCCCAAGGGGGGCTACATGTAATATCTGTAACGGGCTCCAGTCCGGAAGCCAGTATTATTGGTAATTATCTTGAGCGCGGTTTTGGTTTATTGCCGGTGATGGATCACGCTTATTCCGTTATGTCATTGAGGGCGATCATGGGCAATGGTGACCTCTATCAATCGCCATTACTGTCCTGTGGGGCAGAGAAAAGTGCCTCGCTGTTTCGCTGGGGGGTGGGGCCTTATACTGATGGGCTGTTCTTTCAATCATCCTTCGGTATTGTCACCGAAATGACCATTCGTCTGGCGCGCAGGGCTGAGAGTACGCAGGTTTGTTTTATTGAAGTGGGTGACGAGAATAGGTTGTGGCACGCGTTGCCTCTCTTGCGTGAATTGAGGGAAAGCTGGCCGCTAGAGACATTGCAGATAAAAATTCTTAACGGATATTACACACTGGCCAGTATGGGGTTCAAGAAAGATGATATTGATGCTGCGGGGGGCTATCAAAGAGCATTAAAGCGCTATGATGTGCCGCCCTATACATTGATGATTAGCGTAAGTGGTGCGTCTGCTCTGAGCAGGGTGATGGTAAATGAGATTCGCCATAGATTTTCATTTTCTCGGCGTTTGATTGTTCTGAACGAGCGCCTGATTAAAATTGGACGACTAGCTGCCCCCTTATTACCAGCAAAAATGAAACACAAAATTTCTTCAGCCGAAAGTTTATGGTCGCTATTGCAGGGGCAGCCAGGCACAGCAATGATTGGCAAAATCCCATATTTTCGGATGAGCAATAATGCAAATTTGCAGCTTGATCATCCGGCACAGGACAGATGTGGCATCATTTGGTTTGCTTTAAGTCTTCCACTTACACGGAAGGGGGTAGAGGATTTTCAATCTCTGACCGCTTATGCCGAGAAAGATTGTGGTTTTTCCCCTATCGTGAATTATACAAATTACAATCATGTGTCTTGTATAGGGTTGTTGGCGATTGTGTTCAATCAGGAGATAGAGACAAGACTAGCACAGGATTGTTATCAAGAATTAATGACGCGTGCCCTAGGGCAAGGGTACTTCCCTTATCGGTTGCCGTCATTTGCCGCACAGGCTTACTTTGACGAACATTCTGTGAAGCTTAATCGTCAGCTTGGTAAGCTGCTTGATCCAGACCAGATATTTTCCCGTCAATGTTGATAAATCAGCTTCATTTGCTGCTTGCGTGAAACAATCTGTGCCAGATTGTGGTTAAACCCCCTGTACGAGACAATATTCCAGATGTCGCGGTGATGGAGCACGGCGTTGTCAAAGGTTTCGAGAATATTCATCATGAAGGGGGTGCGTTCACCATGGTAGCTGATGTTCTCACCCAGTTTTTTATGCAGAAGCCCTGCCTTGACCAGCTTGTTAAGGTGATGTGGCTCCATGACGCCGTAGCAGTTGAGTACGTTGCGTGATAAGGCCATCTCAAAGCACCCGCGGATTAATCCAATCGGGGCGATGGCTAGGGCAATGCGCATAAGAGAAGGGTCGTTTAAACCCAGATGATGGCGTTTATGCGACAGATCATCCTTGATTTTTGTACGTAGCTCACGGGATATGCAAAGCCTTGATATTTCGCAGCCGCTTTTGACATAGCTTTCGTTGTGGAGGGCTGATGCACTGCTTAGATTTTGCAAGGGGAATGATTGGTCAAGCGCGTATGGATTGGCAAAGATTGTTCTGACTGTGCCAATCGCTGTCTTTGTAGGTTTGTAGACTAGCAGAGAATGAGTTGCGTGATCGTCATAACTGTCGGCCTCTTGGCCGTTGGGGTGGGAGGTGTGGTCTTCGTAGCCCTGATTTTCGATGCAAAATACCTGATAGCGCAAGCGGTGTGCCTGTGCGCGCAATTCCGGCGTGTCGGCATGGATAACGTCGAAAGTCTGATAAAAAAGCGAGAAGAGGATTTCCGAACGTAGCTTTTGATAGGGGTTGATATGATGGGTAAGATTGGCGGGGGCAGTTGACTTGCTCAGTAAGGCGCGCATGTTTACTCCATTTTGATTTTGGTGGCAGGAAGTTTTTTGGGGGATGCTATATGTCAAGAATTGACATAATATAATTTATCCTAGTACGAAGCTAATTAAGGCCGCTCTAATTATGACTACAATTCAAGGCAAGCTTGAGATAAATGAAGGGCTGCCCATGCCAAAATGGTTTTTGTATAATCATTTAAAATCAATTAGTTATATGTGCTCTATCATATGGAGAGTGTGAAAAGGCAGAAATGTTAAAAATGTTATACAATAACACTAAGGCGTGCTAAGAAAGTTCATGGAAAAAATGCGTCGTCATATTGGCTGGTTGGTTCTTGTTTCTGAGGTATCACATCTTTTTTGCTGTGTGCTGCCGACCGCGGCGGCCGTCCTCAGTCTTGCTGTGGGTGTGGGCATGTTACCTACTGCCTTTACCAGTTTGCACGAAATTATTCACGGCTATGAAATACCGGTCATTATTTTCTCGGCCATTACTTTGCTGCTGGGCTGGGGGGCTTATCGTATGGCTATGAATACTGATTGCCATGAGCTGGGCCACGATGAGCATAAATGTCACCGCACTGCGGATAGGTCTAAAGTGTACCTATTGATCGGGACGGGATTGTTTTTTATCAATCTGACAGTTTATTTTGCCTTACATGGGCCTCTTAACCGAATGGCGGCGGTTACATCAGAGGATGCAGCTGCAGTGACGACCGTTGATCATGATGGCCACCAACATTAAATTTACAATATATCTTTGACTATTCTGCTGCTGAGGCTGTATGGCGTTGGCGGTATTGACGGAAGCTGATCATAACCTTGCGGCTCTCATCCCAGAGAGCCAACGGGATTGATTTCAGGCTTTGGCGGATTGTCATCACGTTTAAATTCTTTAAATGATCATTTGTCTCCAGACATTCCTGCAGCTTGTAATTCGGGATAAGGCTGCAGAGGTGGTGAATGTGGTGCAGGCCAATATTGCCTGTAAACCATTGCAGGATGGGGTGCAGCTTATAATAAGAGCTGCCCATGACAGCGGCTTCCTGGAAGTTCCAGTCTTTACGTCCTGCCCAATAGGCATCTTCAAACTGATGCTGGATAAAGAACAGCCAGCCACCAGCCCATGTGGCAATCATGATCGGGGCAATAAAAATCATGGCGACGGTCATGCCGCCCATCAACAGGGCAAGGCCGCCATAAAACAGCAGCATGGCGATGTCCAATCCGATGATGCTGCGCCATGATTTATGTGCCGGGATCGATTTGTACCCATCGACAAACATACCAGCATTCTTGAGCGGCAGCCGTTGCAAAATCATGATGTGCAAGGGGGGGCCAATCAAGAGTGCAACCACAGGATTACGATACAGGCGATACGCCAAACGGCGCATAGGAGGTAAAGCCTCGTATTCTGTTACGGTTAGTGTGTCGATACTGCCAATCCCGCGTCCATCAAGATTGCCTGAGGCTGAGTGATGCATGTTATGGGCGTCACGCCAGAAGCCGTAGGGGGTGACAGTAAAAATGCTAAGCGCCCGTCCTACCCAGTCATTGGCTTTACGGGTTTTGAAGTAGGAAAGGTGGCCGCAGTCATGCTGGATAATAAACATACGCACTAGCAATCCCCCAGTGGGGAGCCATAACAGAAGAGCAGGCCATATTACCCCATTGTGCAGACCCAACCACATCACCGCGCAGGAAATAAGAAAAAGGCTGCAGGTGGTTATGAGTTGAAAGAGTGCACGTGCGGTGTCACCACCCTTGTAGTGGCTACAGTGCTGCGCCAGAGACTTCATCAACGTGGAAGTTGGTGTTTCGGGGGACGCGGCAGGGGCTGAATGACTCAAGATAGAGTTCTCGCTAATCTAAAAGTAATGACAAAGAATGTTGACGGACACAATCTGTGTAGATCATACACCCGGCTGTATTTTAGCTGCAAAGGGGCGGTCTGTGTTGAGGATTTAGTGATTATACCCAGATTTATATGACATAGTTATGTAAAAATTAGCGCGGCGCCTTGGTCGCTATGTTGTTATGATGATACTGAGGGGCGGCAGTGTAGCATGCCGCTGTGTCCAGTACTTGTCGTACTTTTGTCAGGTCAAAGCGGTCATTGGTGCGCACACCGCTTTCCATGTCGATCCATGTTGTCTGGCCTGCCGCAACCTTCGCAATCATTTTTAAATTTTGTTCGAGATTGGCAGGGCTTAAGCCTCCGGCGTAGCCACAAAAATGGCCTGTTAGCGGGGGATCCCAACTGTCTGGGTTTATGCCGCGTCCAGCAGAGGCGTCGTACAACACCGCATGATTGGGAACGCCTGTGAATAGAGGGAGCAATCCTTGTTTGTCAGGCGTGTATTGGAGAATAAATTGATGTTGCGGGTTTTCTTTGACCCGGGCCACCAATTCGGCAGGATCGTATTTGCCTTCAACATCACCAAACTTAAGGTTGAGCTGGATCCTTTGAAAACCTGACATCAGATTTTTGATTTCCGGATCCTGGCCAATAAAGCCCAAAAAGGCGTCGTCGCACAAATGCATGGCCTTGTTCTGACCGTGGCTATGGCGTGTGAAATTCTCAATCCACCCAGTCGTGGGGAAACGCGGCTGACCCGCACGGTCACGTAGTAGCAAAATTGCCCATTCGACAAAAGGATGGCTGTGCGCAAAAGCACTTAAGTCAGCCACATCAACCTGATCGTCTGCTCCTGTGATAGAACAATATTGCAGTTTCATATCTTTTTCCTTGTAGGGGGATCAATTTAGGCAATTTATCATTATTGAAACAGATTGCCCATCCTTAAAAGAATCCGCTTTCAACAAAAAGATATTGGTAAAAGCTGTAAAATTGATAGATCATCAAGAGTGGATGGAAAGCCATGGTGAAGGTCCCCCCTTTATTAAAAATCATAATAGTGGCGCTGCTGCTGGCAACTGCCTATGTACCGTTTGTCCGGGGCAATCTATTGTCGCGGGTACCGGGTTTCTATTGCGAAAGTTTTGGCTGTGCGGCGCTAGGTGTTTTTTATATCGTGTTGGGCTTTATTCTGGTGCCGTTGCTGGTGGCGGTGGGGGCGGCGTTACTATCACATAGTCAGCGCTGGCTCAGGTTCGGACAGGGTTTACTCGTGACTATTTCATGTATGCTGTGTGCCTGTTCTGTTATTTATTTTTTGAACCAGCAGCAGATTGTCCGTGGCTATGCTGAAGCTGCCAAGGCTTGTGCAGAGCATCCTCAATTGTGCCCCGAGCAATCTGCGGCACCGCAATAAATTCTAGTTTACATAGAATATCTGGGGCTGTTTTTACCATTGTTTGCCACGAGGGCAGATGCGTATGATGTCAACGGTTAACGCCAGCCGTCAGTAGATAAATTACTATTACAGGGAGATGTGGGGATGACTGCACAAGCTGTTCTCAAAAATCGCAATGTTGTCAGAGCCTCCACCAGTTTAGTCCCTACGACTAAGGCGGGGTGGCTGACGGAAGCGCCGTTGCGCATGCTGATGAACAATCTCGATCCGGATGTTGCCGAAAATCCGGATGAACTGGTGGTTTATGGCGGTATCGGCAAGGCGGCGCGCAACTGGGAATGTTTTGATCGTATCGTTGAAACGCTGCAAAATCTGGCTATTGATGAGACGCTGCTGGTGCAATCCGGCAAGCCGGTGGGCGTGTTCAAAACCCATGAAAACGCGCCGAGGGTGCTGATCGCCAATTCCAATCTCGTGCCGCATTGGGCAACGTGGGAACATTTCCGTGAACTTGATAAAAAAGGCCTGATGATGTACGGCCAGATGACGGCCGGATCGTGGATTTATATTGGCTCGCAAGGCATCGTGCAGGGGACTTATGAAACGTTTGCCGAGGCAGGGCGGCAACATTTCAGCGGGCAGATGACGGGCAAATGGATTCTGACCGGGGGCTTGGGCGGTATGGGCGGGGCGCAGCCTCTGGCCGCGACTATGGCCGGGGCGTCGATGCTGGCGGTGGAATGCCGCGAGGCGCATATACAGCGCCGCCTTGATACGCGCTATCTTGATCGCCGCGCTGATACGTTGGATGAAGCGCTGGCGATCATTGAGGACGCGCACAAACGGGGCAAACCTGTTTCCGTTGGTTTGCTGGGTAATGCTGCCGATATCTTCCCCGAAATCGCGCATAAGGCCAAAGCCGACAAGCGTTATCGCCCTGATGCGGTCACCGACCAAACCAGTGCCCACGATCCGCTCAACGGCTATCTGCCCAAGGGCTGGAGTCTTGAAAAAGCAGCGGCAATGCGGCTTGAAAATCCGGATGCTGTTGTCAACGAAGCGATGGAGTCGATGAAGCTTCAGGTGCAGGCAATGCTGGCGCTGCATGACATGGGGATTCCGGTTTTCGACTACGGTAATAATATCCGCCAGATGGCGCTTGAAGCGGGGGAATCCCGCGCTTTTGACTTTCCCGGTTTTGTTCCCGCCTATATCCGGCCATTGTTTTGCCGTGGTATCGGACCGTTCCGCTGGGCGGCACTCTCCGGTGACCCGGAAGATATTTACAAAACAGATGCCAAGGTGAAAGAGTTAATCCCCGATGACCCGCATCTGCATAACTGGCTTGATATGGCGCGGGAGCGGATCAAGTTTCAGGGCTTGCCTGCGCGCATTTGCTGGCTGGGTTTGGGTCAGCGCGCCAAAATTGGCCTAGCCCTTAACGAGATGGTGGCCCGTGGTGAATTGAA
>JAMPXY010000081.1 GCA_023700945.1 Alphaproteobacteria bacterium
CCCAGTCCTTTTCGCTAGGAGGGGGCACGGCACTGGCAAGATGGAGGAGGGAAGGGCTGCTGTCAGGGCGTTCAGGGAGGGTACGGGGGCCAGCCTGTATATCAAGCTGGGCCGTCACAAACGCCTGGCAGGTGCGGATCGTGGCCAGAACTTTGTCTTCGGGAGGTTGCCTGATGTCGTTGACAAGCGTCATGGCGGCACTGGCGACAGGAATATGCGGGGCATAGGTCATATCGCTGTAGCTAAGGCCTACGAAGGCACCGGCACACAGGCAAAGGGCAACAAACAATGTCGCCTTGATGTTCTTGAACGCATAGTAGAACACATCACCGAACCGGCCACTGACGACCAGTGTTACGGTGATGAGGAACAGAACAGACAAGGTGATGATTATAGTTACCATAATACAAGTTTATGCGAAAAATCTTTATAAGTGTTTGATTATACAAACAGATTTTCAAAAACTTGCCGCAAAATTAAGGAAAATTTTAAGCGGATTTGCGATTACGGACATAGTCGACGCCGAGATAATCCTTGTGCGGGAACAGCACGGCCATCAACTGGTGAAACCACGAACCGGCATAAACATCAATCGCCGGGTCATTGAAGAGATAGGAAAACACCGAGAGTTCTTCAAGCAGGAAGGCGCGTGAATGGTGGTGGAACGCAAAATACAGCGTGGGATCGTACTCATGCCGTCCCCAGAATTCACGAATGGTGTGTTCAATGGCCTGATCGAGGGCCGGGGTTGTTTCAATCACCTGATAAGCGGGATGCATCAATAACTGATCCCAGCGCACAATCTCGGGCGTGCGCAGATGGTGCAGGGCGCGGGTGTTCCGGCGCAGCCATGTTTCTCCCTCGAGGCGTGATAATTTCCATGCGGTGGCGGCATCGCAGTTACGCTGATAGCGCAGGTTATGACGCTGCAATGTGTCGGAAACAATCAGCACCGTCCGTTCGAAGCGGGCCCCGGCCCATTCACACAGGGCCTCAAATTTTTCACCTTCATAATTGGGTTTGCCGACGCTGATCTGCAGGCGGCAGGTCTCATAGCTTTGCCATGGGGCCTTGTGGTTGACGCAGATTTTGTATGTACCGTTCGGTGCCGGGTAGTTAGTACGTTTCATCGGCTGTACTCCTGTCAGGGGTGGCGGGAACAATCCCACGCCACAGCATCTCGAAAGCATTACGCCAGCTTAAGGCCAGTGCCTTGTCGCGAAAGATCACGGCTTTGGTATTGTCTTCGGCGCAGACAGCAACCTTGTCACCGTAAACCAGCGTGACATTGTTGAGGAAATAGGTTTGCGGCACCCAGCGATATTCCCCGACCGGGCCCATTAGATAGCGGTTATCTTCTTGTACCAGCTGACGCATTTTTATTCCGGCTTGACGGATTTTGCGCAATTGGGTGATGACTTCGGGCGGGCTGGCGGCGTCATCGGCAAACAGCATCAACAGCTCTGGCTGATCTTGATCGGCCAATTCATAATAAACATCATCTAGCACCCGCAGCCACCAGCCTTCGCCGCTGATGTCGTAGGTCGCGGTGTTGCGGCGTTCGACCCCGTTTTCGGTCAGGAACACGGCGGCTTGTTCAAAGGCGGCCACCATTTTCTCTAGGGTGGTCGGGGAGGTTTTGCCGCGCTCGGCCTCGCAGTCGGCGACAGCCGACAGGGAAATCCCGGCCCGTTCGGCCAGTTCAGTCTGTGACCAGTTCACCAAGGCGCGAGCCGCACGGATTTGATAGGCGTGAACCATTGAAAATCCTCATTTTTTCGTTCGAGGGCGATTATAAGCATAAAAAACATTGATGCAAGAATAATTTTTATTGACGACATAGTTATTTTTCATATAAAACATAATCAGCAACCCCTAAGGAATGCCTCAAGGATTGTCCCCACACAAAACGCGTCACCCCCACACAGACGCGTTGCCCTTGAGAAAAAGGCCACCGCAAACGGTGGCCTTTTTTATTGAACCCGGTAGAGCGGGCGATCTTAAAGATTGGTTTTAACGATTAAAGTTGATAGCGCTGTCCCAGTCGCGGGTTTTCCCTTTGGGGCCGGTCTGAGTGACACTCTTGGTGGCTCCGCCGTCTACACGCTCCACAGCAATATCGCGATGGCTGGTTTGGCCATGTATGCCGGTACGGGTCACGGTTTCAGTATGACCGGTTTCGGTCTGGGTACGTATCGTCGTTTGGGTTGCAGTCTGGCCTGCTTCATTGGTACGGGTCTTTTCTTTGCTCAGGCCATCTTCGGTTTTGCTGATGTCGTTGGTAAAGGAACCGGTTTTGCCGCCAACGGTGGTATAGGTGCCTGTGCGGCTGATACCATCTTCGGTTTTGGTCGTGGTGGAGTCGCGGGTGGCGGTGTTCCCTTCGGCATTGGTGCGGGCTGATTGGGTTGTGTAACCGCCCTCGTCATTTTTGGCTGTATGGCTGTTATAAGTTGAGGTTTCACCATTAAACCCGGTACGACTGCCCTGCGTGACAACCCCTGTTTCTGTTTTGGCTGTGGTACGGCTGTCGGTCATGGTTTTGCCTTGTGTGTTGGTCGTGCTGCGGTCCCGCGTGGTGGTGCCGTTCTCTCGGTCCCATGTGCGGGTTTGCGCGGTCGAGCCTGAGCCACGGTTATTTGTCCAGTCGGCTGAGCGGCTGCGCTCCCCCTGAGCGGCTTGTTTGCGGGTGTTAAAGTTACCGCTGCCGCGTTCAGTCTTGTAACTGCCCGAGCGCTGCCGTTCGCCGGCGGCGGCGGGATCGCTAGTGATCATCATGGTTGAAAAAGCAATGACCGGTATTGCGGCCAGCATCAGGGTACGAAATTTTGAAAACGAGCAGATCATGAGGGTGTCCCTTCCAGAGTGGGTTATCAAACGTTACAAATTATACGGGCAGGGCAGAAAAATCCTTCGCAGAATATAGCAGGTGGGTTAAAAAGACTGTTATGACAGATGAAAACCTACAGATAAAAACCGCAAAAGACGATGATTTACAATCTCTTGTAGGTATCGCACCTGAAAATGGGGTGGATTATTTCGTGCGTTGCCTGCAGGAGCAGGCCGCGGGGCACCGCCTGATTTTGCTGGCCTGGCAGGGGCAGTCCCTGACGGGCTATGTTTTTTTAAATCGTCAGCCGCGCTATCAGCCCTTTCGCCGTCTGGGGATTCCCGAGATTCAGGATTTATTTGTGATACCCGGTTGTCGGCGGCAGGGCATCGGGGCGGCGCTGGTGGCGGCATGTGAACAGCGAGCCCGGCAGGAAGGTGCCGAGCAAATGGGAATAGCCGTGGGGTTGCATGCCGGGTTTGGTGCAGCCCAGCGTCTTTATGTCCGGATGGGGTATGTGCCGGATGGCGGCGGCGTGACCTATGACCGCGAGGCAGTACGTAGCGGGGATATGCGCCCGGTCGATGATGATTTGACGTTGATGCTGATCAAGGATCTTGTTTAATCAGTGCAACTGGTGGCTGGGCGGGATGAACTTATTGAGTGGGTCGTTCAGTCGATCGCTAAGTTGCGCGTCTTGTGTAAGCTCCTGCGATTGATCGCTGAGTTTGTCTTCAATAAAGTACCCGGTTAGAAAATCGAGAGCTTCGAGCAAATCTTCCTGCAGGATCGGATGGGCCAGATTATAAGGGGCCAGCAATCCAGTCAGGCAGGCGCAGCGTTCACGCTCAATGGCTTCAATCTGTTGTTCGGCGGCTTCCTGCTCGGCTTCGTCTTCTGAATCAAAGCCCGTCGCCTGCGTGTATTCATCACGATACAAAATAGCTGACTGGATAATCGGGCTTAACTCGAAGTCGCACTGGTTTACGACCTCCTGTGTTTCCGCATTAATCAGTGTAAAATGGGCGGTGGTATTATCGTTGGCGAGGTCAGCGCCGATGACAAGGGTATAATCGCCCTCAGGCAACCCTTGCAAGGGGGCGGCTTCGTCATCATCGAATTGGTAGGCGTTGAACATCATTTGTCCAAAAGCCTGTTCACCGCGCTTCTCCAGCGCCTGCTGTAGATAGGCGGTGGTGGGTTCATCAAATGCAAAGGATCTAAGGAGTGCTGGCATAGTCTGGGTGTCCCTGTTTTATTGTTTTGATTAGTGCAATTTTGGTGTGGTTGTCTGAAGTTGGTGAGTGCCTGCGATCTGCGCGGTTTCTTCCAGATTATAGGCCGCAACCTGACCAACAATCACCGGATAGACCAGATAATCAAGGGCGTCCAGTAATTTGAGATTAAAGGATGGGTTGCTCTCGATATAGGGCTTGAACAAATTTTCAAGGACTTCCGATCGTTTCAGTGAAATTTGATAGGCTATTTGTTCATAGGCTGCCCCTTCATCTTCCTCAGCAGCGTCGATCAGTGCAGAATAATCTGCACCGTCATCAATTGCCGAGGTGATGATGGGACGCAAATCAACCTGTGCGGCAGCAATGAAGCGCGAGCCTTGCGTGTCAATCAGAGTCAGTTGGGCAAAAGGGTTGATACGCGGGTCGGCCTGAATCACGAGGGCATAGGTACCCTCCGGCAACTGGTTTAACAGTGGTGAAGCTTCATTCAGTTGTGTGATGTTGTCATACGTATCCTGATCAAAATGGCCATCAGGGTGGTTTTGGGGACATTGCTCGATACAGGCGCGCGCCGGCTCGTCAAAGATGAAAGAAATTAATCGTGCGCCCATTTTTGTAAACTCCCTGTCAAATGTTTACATAAGGACGCGTTAAGTTGTCAACAAATCATGGAAAAACGCTGTTCCACAGGTAAATAGAGGGCAGAAAGACTGAAAAATTGATGTAGTCTGCAGGAGCATCATCAATCTTTTTCAGGGGAGGTTCGCATGGCCGTGCAGTGGGTCTATGGTTTCGGGGCAGGCAAAACCGAAGGCAATGCCAAGATGAAGGAATTGCTCGGCGGCAAGGGCGCCAATCTTGCCGAGATGGCGGCTCTGGGCTTGCCGGTTCCTCCCGGCTTTACCATCACCACCGAAGTCTGCACCTGGTACTACGCCCACGGCCAGAGTTATCCTGCCGAACTAAAAGAACAGGTGATGCAGGCGCTGAAGGCGCTTGAGCAGCACAGGGGGCTTACCTTGGGCGATCCTGCCAATCCGTTATTGCTTTCGGTGCGTTCAGGGGCGCGGGTTTCGATGCCCGGTATGATGGATACGGTACTCAATCTGGGCCTGAATGATGACACTGTGTCCGGACTGGCGCGGAAATCAGGTAACGAACGATTTGCCTATGATAGCTATCGCCGCTTTATCCAGATGTACAGTGATGTGGTTCTGGACGTGCCGCACCATGATTTTGAAGATATTCTGGAGCAACATAAACGTGACCACGAAGTTACGCTCGATACCGATCTGAGCGCAGACGCGCTCAAAGCTGTGGTGGCCGATTATAAGATATTGGTGCTTAAGCAGCGCGGCAAAGCCTTCCCGATGGATGTGCAGGAACAATTGTGGGGCGCGATAGGGGCGGTGTTTGCTTCATGGATGACGCCGCGGGCGGTGACCTATCGTAACATTCACAATATCCCGGAGACTTGGGGTACGGCGGTCAATGTCCAGTCTATGGTGTTCGGCAATATGGGTGAAGATTGTGCCACTGGTGTGGCTTTCACCCGCGATCCCTCGACTGGTGAGAATTATTTTTATGGGGAATATCTGGTTAATGCGCAAGGCGAGGATGTTGTGGCCGGGATTCGTACCCCGCAATCCCTGACCATCAAGGGCAAAGAAAAAGAACAAAGCACTCTGCCTGCCATGGAAGAAGTGATGCCCGCCGTCTTTAAGCAGTTGGATGACATCCGGGGTACTCTCGAAAAGCATTACCGCGAGATGCAGGATATTGAATTTACGGTAGAGGGAGGTAAGCTGTTTATGCTGCAGACCCGTACTGGCAAGAGAACCACAGCGGCAGCGATGAAAATCGCGGTTGATATGGTCAATGAGAAGCTGATTAGTCGTGAAGACGCCCTGCTGCGAATTGAGCCACAGGCGATTGACCAGCTGTTGCATCCAACCTTGGACCCGATGGCGCACAAGCGTGTGCTGGCCAAGGGGTTGCCGGCCTCACCGGGGGCGGCGAGCGGGGAGGTTGTATTCAGCGCTGATGAGGCGGAAAAGAAAGCCAAAGATGGCAAGGCTGTTATTCTCTGTCGTCGTGAAACCAGCCCGGAAGATATCCATGGCATGCATGCGGCTAAGGGAATTTTGACCGCACGCGGGGGTATGACTTCTCATGCGGCGGTGGTGGCGCGTGGTATGGGGCGAGCCTGTGTGGCCGGGGCCGGGATGATTGCGATGGATTATGAACGCGGTTTGATGATGATTGGCGATGCGACCATCAAAGCGGGTGAGATGATTACGATTGATGGCAGCACTGGCGAATTGATGCTCGGGGTGGTGCCGACGATCCAGCCGCGTTTGTCCGGTGATTTTGCCACGGTGATGGCATGGGCGGATGATGTGCGCAGCATGGGCGTACGTGCTAATGCTGAAACCCCGCTGGATGCCCGTACAGCACACGGGTTTGGTGCTGAGGGGATTGGCCTGTGCCGGACAGAGCATATGTTTTTTGATCCGGCCCGCATTCAGCATGTGCGCGAGATGATTTTTGCCAGTGATGAAGATAGTCGCCGTAAGGCGCTGGCACATTTATTACCCGAGCAGCGTAAGGATTTTGTCGAGCTGTTCCGGATCATGGAGGGGCTGCCGGTGACAATCCGTCTGCTTGACCCGCCGCTGCATGAGTTCTTGCCGCAAACTGATCAGGATATTGCAACTTTTGCCCAGATTGCGCGGGTTGATCCCGAACGGGTCCGCCGCCGTCTGGCGGAATTGCATGAAGCTAATCCGATGTTGGGTCATCGCGGTTGCCGTCTAGGGGTGACTTATCCAGAAATTTACGAGATGCAGGTGCAAGCAATTATCGAGGCCGCGATTGAAGTGGCGGTGACCCCGGAAATCATGATCCCGCTGGTGGCTACCCAGGCTGAGTTCAAGCTGATGAAGGCTCTGGTTGACCGCACAGCGGCAGCGGTCTTCGCCCTGCAAAAGAAGCAGGTGGCTTACTTGGTTGGTACCATGATCGAGTTGCCACGGGCGGCATTGATCGCCGATAAAATTGCCGAAGATGCTGCGTTCTTTAGTTTTGGCACCAATGATCTGACCCAGACGACGTTGGGCTTGAGCCGCGATGATGCCGCGCAGTTTCTGCCGGATTATATCCGTCAGGGTGTGTTCACCCGCGATCCCTTTGCCACTATTGATACTGAAGGGGTTGGGCAATTGATTGAAATCGGTGTCACGCGGGGCCGTAAAACCAATAAAAAATTAAAAATCGGTATTTGCGGCGAACATGGTGGCGATCCGGCATCGATTGCTTTTTGTCAAGGCGCCGGGCTTGATTACGTTTCATGTTCACCTTACCGTGTGCCGGTAGCCCGGCTTGCCGCGGCGCAAGCAGCGATCAGGGCCGGACAGTCAAAGCCATCAGCCAGTAAAAAGGAAGCCGCATGAACGAACCTCAAAAACAAAGCGAAGACGAAAAAAGAACCTTCGATATTTACCACTTCATGAGTCGGTGGGACATGTTGCTGGCCGCAGCGGTCATTATTATTCTGCTGGTGGTGGTGGCCTATCTGGTCTTTCTAAAACCGTCGATAGCTTAGGATTCAGGCGTGGGCGGGAACTGCCCGGGATATTTTTTCTCGAGATTGATCTTGGATTCTTCTGCCGCAGTTTTGATCGCGCGTAAGGTGTGCCTGTCGCCTTGTGACACCATGAAGACAAGCGCCATGGGCGCCAAAACAGGTGCCATAACGGACATCATGCCCAGAAATATGACATTAAATTTGTCGCGGTTGAAGTGCGCGACAATGTTGAGATCGTCCTTGTTGAAGTCAGTCACTTTGTCGCAGACTTTTTTCAGTGGTTCCAGTTGGTAGACGCTGTCATGACCGGATAGGCCTTGTGCCGCGATATTAAATCCGTCGCGTAGGGTCTTGTTGTCATCGCGCCCTTTTTTCAAATCCCACAAACTATAGGTCGTCATCAGCGCCAGACCCGCCATTAAGCCTTGTGGTATGGCATACATCATGCCGATGGACATCCCCACCACGGCTAATGACATGATGGCCCTTTTCTTGAAGGTGTTGCCTGCGGCCTCTCCCAGTGTCGTGGCGGTTCGATAAGCCAATTCTTCGGGTTTCATTGTCATGTCATCTCCTCATTGGTGCCCAACAGGATGTCTCCTGCAGCCAGCTAAGACTAGCTAGAAGGGGTGCCTGTGTTCATACAGGCACCTCCTTAGAATGTTCTAGGCCGTGTAGTATCGCCTTAAGCTGGACCTTTTGTGGCCAATTGGCGTAGTGTCTGGACTTCAGCAAGGCCGCCACTTGAAAGGCGTTCAGGGGTAATAATCAAGTTACCTCTTTCCGCAACTTCACGGAGAGCATCAAGTTCCATAGAGCGTTCTACAATCCGCAGTGCCTCATCCTTGGTGACTGTTCCTTCTTTTGTTAGATCTTCAATCTGTGTTTTATAACCATCCAGAATAGCTTTGCGGAAGTCAGCAGCACCCGTACCGGCAAGCTTCTGTGCCTCGGCATCGGCGCGAGCTTTTGCAACCACTTCTATAGCGTGTGCGTCAGCCTTGTTTTGTGCTGCCGCTTTCAAACGCTCGCTTGCACGCACTTCGTTAAAAGCATTCTGCACTTCAGCTGGAGCCTGTGGCTCATCGATGATGATGCGTTTTACAAATATGCCATAGTCAGCGGCATCATTTTGTACATGTTCGATGACTGTTGATCCAATTTCGTCGCGGTCACCATATAATTCCTGAAATTGTTTTCCAGATGTTACGGTCCTAACAGCCGCGCTAACAGATCTTTTCAGGTTATCGATCGGTTTGCTGTTACCGAAATGGAAACGCTCCGGGTCAGTGACTTCAAACTGAATAGAAATCGGAAGTTTTACAAATAAATCATCAGCAGTTTTGCTTTCGAGAGTTTCCGTGACCTGTTGCAGTTCCTGTCCTACACGCTTTGCAATTTGATCAATAAAGGGGACTTTAACATGCAAACCTGGATCGTCTACCTTATGGACCAGTTTACCCAGCCGTGTGACAAGGGCGGTTTCTTTAGGCCCGGTTGTATAAAATGTTTTTGCCAGCGCTGTAATACCTACTCCGCCCGCTGCCAGTCCTGCAGCAGCTTGAAAAATTGTCGAAAGCGTAATGCCGTCCATCATCGAATTGTCTCCAGTGAAGTTGTAAATTGACGGAGTACCCATATGACAAAGGTTGGTTTATGTCAAAAAAAATCGTCGAACAGGCACAGTCTTGGCTCTGTCGGGTGGGAAG
>JAMPXY010000082.1 GCA_023700945.1 Alphaproteobacteria bacterium
AGTTGATGGGGCCGGGTGTTCTGGGTGCTGGGATTATTCATGTCAATTTGTTTGCGGATATAATGATTGCCTCTTTTTTATCCGCGGGAGCCATTTCAGCGATTTATTATGCTGACCGTCTTTTTCAGTTGCCGCTTGGTGTTGTGGGTATTGCTGTGGGAACGGCACTCCTACCGATGATGACTAAATCGCTGGCGGCTGGTAACCGTGACGAGGCGCGTGACTTGTTCAATCGCGCTCTGGAATATTGTTTGTTCTTTACCATGCCGGCAGCTGTGGCTTTGATGCTGGCTTCCCACGACATTATCAGTGTTTTATTTGAGCGGGGTGCGTTTACGGCAGAGAATACCGCCCGGGCTGCCCCGGCTTTGGCCTGTTTGTCGATTGGTCTGCCCGCCTATGTTGGGGTCAAAATTTTTTCATCGGCTTATTGGTCGCAGCAGGATACCAAAACACCTGTTAAAATTGCAGCGACAATGGCCATTATAAACATCGCTGTGGCTTTGATCTTGACAAGGTTTCTTGATGTGGCCGGGATTACATTGGCAACAGGGTTGGCTGGATGGGTGCAATGCTATTTTCTGTGGAAGGGGCTAAAAGGCCAGGAGGCAACGCGGTTCGATACGCGTTTGACCCGGACAGTGCCGCGAATTTTTCTGTGCTCCTGTGTAATGGGGGTGGGGGTGTGCTTGATGCTTTGGGCATTAGATCCGTGGTTTGAAGGAGATTTTGTCTATCAGGTGCTGGCTTTGGCGTTGCTGGTCGGGGGTGGGGTCATCATATATTTTGCTGCCGCCCAAATATCAGGAGTGTTGCGTTTGCAAGATTTGAAAAAATACTTTACCCGTCGCCACAAACCAACGCCGCTCGAGGCTTTGGCAGCGGCTGATGGCGATGATTAGGGGGTGGACTTTTTTAGAGCAGGGCGTTTATAGTGCACTGGCAGACACAAGGATTAGACAATGCATCGTTCTCTGACTATCTCATGGCGTTGGCGTCGCTCGGTAAACGGGGCGTAGGCTCACATGTCTGTTTTGAAGGTTTGAGCCTTCGTTCTCATACAACCAATTAATCAGATTTAGGAATATAAGGATTTTAAAGATGGCGAAAAAACGCATCTTTTCTGGCATGCAGCCCACTAACAATCTTCATCTTGGAAATTATCTCGGGGCTTTGAAAAACTGGGTTGATCTGCAAAAGCAGGGTGATGAATGCATGTTCTGCGTGGTGGATTTGCATGCTGTGACAGTGCCACAGGAGCCGGAAAAGCTGGCCCAGTCGACCAGAGAAATCGCTGCTGCTTATATTGCTGCCGGGATTGATCCAAAAAAGGCGATCATCTTCCCTCAATCAGCGGTACCCGCCCATTCGCAACTGATGTGGCTGCTGGCGACGATGACCCAGATGGGCAAGCTTGAGCGCATGACTCAGTTTAAGGACAAGGCCGGAAAAAATGCCGAGCGCGTAGGGCTGGGATTGTTTGCCTATCCCGTGTTGATGGCGGCAGATATTCTGGCCTATAAGGCTACCCATGTTCCTGTTGGCGAAGATCAAAAGCAACATCTGGAGCTGGCACGCGAAATCGCCGCGACGTTCAATACACGCTACAAGGTTGATTTCTTCCCGCAACCGGAGCCGCAAATTCTGGGTGAGGCTACGCGGGTCATGTCTTTAAAAGATGGCACGAAGAAGATGAGCAAGTCTGATGAATCTGATCTTTCGCGCATTAATCTTACCGATGATGCCGAAAAGATCGCCAGCAAGATCAAGCGTGCCCAGACCGATTCCGAACCGTTACCGCTCTCTGTCGAGGGATTAAAAGACCGCGCCGGGGCGGATAATCTGGTCACAATCTATGCGGCCTTAACCGGGCGCAGCAAGGCTGATGTTCTGAAGGAATTTGGCGGCCAGCAATGGTCTGCTTTTAAACCTGCGTTGGCTGAGATTGCCATGAAACATCTGTCGCCTATTACCGCACGTATGAGCGACCTTTTGGCTAACCCGAAAGAAATAGACCTTATCCTGATGGATGGCGCGGAGCAGGCGGACATTATTGCCCGCCCAATCTTACGTGATGCTATGGATATTATGGGGTTTTGGCAGCCCCGATAGCGACTCTTTAGGGCGCCAGCTTTGTGCTCATCATATGCATGTGATTTTCTTCAAAGGGGACTTCATAAACCCTTTGAATGCGGGGGCTTACGGGGATGATTGTAAAATCGATCAGGTCTGTGCTGCCATGATCATGAAGGTCATCCTCGTGTTGTATGCATGAATAGGTTTGGCCGGGTATGATAATATTTTCAGGCTGCCCTTCCTTGGGACGGTAGATATCAATCATACCCTGCGTGCTCAGAAGCTCGATGACGGACTGGTGTAGGCGGTCAATACTGTCCTGCAGGCTGTATGCTTGTGCGCTCAGCCTGTGGGGAACCAGTTGGATACGGTCATGCTGTAAACCCATGAAGGCAAAAAAAGATACACCCGGTGGTGATAAGTCCTGCACTCTATAGGCGTTGGGCAGGCAGGCAATATGCTGCACGCCTGAGCGCACGATATCAAGTCCGCCAAAGTACTGATCCAGCCAGGTACGTCTTGCGGCGGCACCGGCCTTGTTGTTCATTTGACGCAGTGTGCGACTGAAACAGGCGCTTAGCCAGCCCTGCCGGGGAATGATAATCTCGTCCATATAGTGAGCCTTTGCTGAGGAATGGCGGTGGTTCTTTAACATAACCATGAGCTGACTGTCAATTTTAAGAAACACTACTGGGGTTCAAGGGTGTAAGCCTTAACAAGCCATTTGCCTTTTGAGGTCTATGATTGCACAATGGTCGCTAGCGGATTCTTATAATCTTTAGGAAAATCTTATGCGCGCATTTCTGACTGCCGTTATGGCGATGGCTCTCCTTACTGGTTCTGCCTCTATGGCCAAGGCTGATTATTTCGTCTGGGAAGATACGAAGACGGGTCTGACCTTGTCTTATCCAGATACCTGGCAGGTGGAAAACGGTCAGGATCATGACGATCTGGTGACGTTGGCCGCACCCTCAGGCCGTGCCCATGCGTTTTGTCGCATTCGTAGTCATGAAGACAAGCGTTATGCAATTTTTCCACCACGATTTAATCCTTCGGTGCAAAAAATTGAGTATAGCCTGAACTTCTGGGATCAATATCTCCGTGAATACAAGCATCCTGAACTCTACAATTTACAAGATGGTACAGGTCTGGGGCGTGGCTGGGCCAGCTTTGCTGAAGGCGGCTATGTAGGGTCAGTGCCCTATCCAGAAATGGAACGTCGGGCGGTTTTGTTTGCCTCTTTGTACAATAACCGGGTTTATGTTCTGGACTGTTCAGCCCACAAGGATGCTTACGATCAATGGAAAGAGCAGTTTCTCAGTATTGCCAAATCGATTGATTTCAAGAAGGCCAATCACGAACTGATGACGGGCAACTATCGCAATTTTATGAATGATGGGCGCATGCTCTTGCCTGATGAAGGCATTAATTATGTGACATCTTACTAAAGGGTTGCTCCGGCGACGCCTTGCCAGTCATACCCAAAAGGGGCATTCTGATATCAGAATGCCTTTTTTATTATGGGGATACGGGAACGGTGCTTGTTTACTTACCTATCGCTGAAATGGCTATCCCGGCAGAGGCCGTTCTCTTGCTAGGGGCGGTGGCTGGGTTCTTGTCGGGGGTATTTGGCGTAGGGGGCGGATTTCTGGCAACGCCGTTATTGATGTTCTTGGGGGTGCCTCCGGCGATCGCTGTCGGAACACAGGCTAATCAGTTGGTCTCGACCAGCCTGTCTGGAGTGCTGAGCCAGTTCAGACACGGTCATGTCGATGTCAAGCTGGCGGCTGTGTTACTGGTGGGCAGTATGGTGGGGACTGTGTTTGGTTCTCTGCTTTTTAAAATGTTGCTCTATGTGGGTCAGATCAATCTGGTTATCCCGCTTCTATATGTTGTGCTGTTGGCGGCGGTCGGCTTGATGATGTTGATCGAGGCGATTAGGGCCTTGCTGCATAAGGGATCGACTTCGGAAAAAATATTGGCTCCATGGCATAACCGGACGTTTTTCAAATCTCTTCCTTATAAAGTGCATTTCCCACGCTCGCAGCTCCATATCAGTATTGTCCTTCCGATCGGGATTGGCATTCTGGGTGGGTTGATGATTTCTATCATGGGTATTGGGGGCGGGTTCCTTATGGTGCCGCTGATGATTTATGTTTTAGGCATGCCAACAATTCTGGTGGCAGGAACATCGCTTCTGCAGATTTTATTGACAACGGCGGTGACAACCCTGATCCATGCTACGGCAAACCATTCTGTTGATCTGGTGTTGGCGGTTTTGATGATTGTGGGTGGTATTGCCGGGGTGGAAGTCGGCATCCGTGTCGGCCGCCACCTCAATGGAATTTATGCACGCCTAGCGCTGGCTTTGTTGCTGCTGGTGGTGAGTGTGCAGATTGGTAGCGGATTGTTAGTGGAGCCGCCGGATCTTTATGAAATTGCCATGCGGGAGGGATCATGAGGCTTTTTGTGTTGCCTACTCTCTGGTTATTATTTTTTTTGGCGACGCCTCTTCTTTTTTCAAAGGCACAGGCCCAGACATCCGTGACAGGGCGTAGTCTGGTCGTGGATTTGTCTGCTGATCAAGTCGATATCAACCTTGGCTTTAACGGAGCGGATCTGACTTTATTCGGGGTCAAGAACAAAGAGGGAGAAATTGCGGTTGTTATCCGCGGACCCGAGCAGACAACGATTATCCGGCGTAAAAGTCAGGCGTTGGGAATATGGATGAATACACGTTCCATGGAATTTCTGAATGTGCCCGTGTACTATGATTTTGCTGTCAGCGCCCCGGAAAGTGACTTGGCCGCTCCGGGCGTTCTTACAAAACTGGATATTGGTCTCGATGCGCTTGATTTTAGGGTTGAAAAAAATGAGGATCAGCAAACTATAGATAGTTTCCGTGAGGCTCTGGTGCGCAACCGTCAACGGGGGGGGCATTTTCCTCTATCACCGCGTGCAATTACCTTCATTAGTGATGATTTTTTTCGTGTTGATTTCCATGTACCGGCAGATGTGCCAACCGGCAGCTATCTGGTAGAAACTTTTTTATTTAATGACGGTAAGCTGATTGACCGACGGGAGGCTAAATTGCGTGTGGCGCAGGCGGGTTTCAGCGCTGATGTCTATCATTTTTCACGCGATCATTCCTTTCTGTATGCATTGGTGGCTGTCGGTTTGGCATTTTTTCTCGGAGCGGGGAGCCACCTGTTTTTCCGGCGTGAACGGGTTTAGTGCGTTTTATAGGCGGCCTTTATTGTTTTTCTTGATTTTGCAACACTCTGCGCCTATGTCTGTGACAGGAGTACGCTATGTTTATACAAACAGAACAGACGCCCAATCCGGCGACCATTAAATTTATACCCGGGCAGCCGGTTATGCCGCGTGGTAATGCTGAATTTAAAGAGGTGTCTCATGCAGCTTTGTCGCCGTTGGCACAACGCCTGTTTAAAATCGATGGCGTCACCTCTGTGTTTCTGGCTGCCGATTTCGTATCGGTCACACGCTCTTCTGGCAGTGACTGGGCTTTTTTAAAACCGCAGGTGTTGGCCGCGATTATGGAGCATTATCTGAGCGGGTTACCTGTTGTTGAGGAGCAAAACCTGTCGGGTGCCGAGATCGGTGACGGGGTAGAGAGCGAAATCGTCAAACAAATACGCGAGTTACTCGATACGCGCGTGCGCCCGGCCGTGGCGCGTGATGGTGGAGATATTGACTTCGTTAAGTTTGAAGATGGTATTGTCTGGTTGCGTATGAAGGGGGCTTGTGCGGGCTGTCCTAGTTCCACCATGACCCTTAAGCTGGGGATTGAAAATATGCTGCGTCACTTTGTTCCAGAGGTGAAGGCGGTTGAGCCCTATAACGACTTGTAAAGCTTACTCAACACTGGTCTCGAGTTCATCAGCCAGATTGGCCGTGTTATCGCTGTCAGAATTCGCAGCGGGTTCGTAGTCAGCATAAGGAATGGCAATTGTCAGCATCATTCCAAGCCAGCGCCAGCGAGGTTGATCCGTGGCTTCATCTATTGGCCCGGGCATGGTGCAGTTAATCCGCCCGCGTTCATCCTCAAAGGTCTTTTTCAGTCTGATTTCAACCCGGTTTTTTCCGACAATTTGCAGATCCGCTTTCTCGGCTGACGAGGCAAAACATGAGAGGGATTTAAGGTTATTTGCAAAAGACGGATCTACGGTAAACCCTATATCAAGTTTAGTCTGATCTATAATGTAGGGATCATGTGGTGATAGATCGCTAGCCGGTAAGGGGAGTGCCATTGCCGTCATGCGGAAGCGTTCAATATTGCCATAAGGTTCGGTCATGGAAAAACGCGGCAGCATAAACATGTCGGCTCCGCTATAGGCTACACCCGATTGCTGGCCAAAGGCAGCTTTAAACCCTAGCCGTTCTACAATGTCACGATATTTCAGGCTGAGTTCGCCATAGGGGTAGGCAAATAACAAAGGTTCACGATCCAGTTGTTCACGGTAGCGAGCGGTAGCCTTGTTGATTTGCCGGGCAATTTCGCTTTCGTCCTTGTTATGCAGGCGCTCATAGGAAGCCGGGTGCAGGGCAATCGTCACCAGATCCTGTCGGGCCAGCTTACGTAATTCATCCCAGTGCAAGGTGTCACCGGATTGGGCATCGACGGCGTCTGTTGTGATAAAAATGGTAAAAGGGATTCCTGCTTTTAGCAGTAGCGGTGCCGCATAATTCAGGGTGTTACGGTGGGCGCCGTCAAAGCTGAGGCCTATAGCAGGGTCAGGCAGGGGGGTTTGGGTCTTGAGCCTATCTACAATCTCTGGCAGGCCTAGGACATGATATCCTCCTGATTTAATTTCAGAGAGATGTGCCTCAAATTGCTCTTTGGTCAGGTTGGCCGAGGGAGTCAGGTCATCGCCAATATGGTGGTAGGTAAAAATAACCGCTGACAGGTTGTCAACCGGGACTTGTTTTTGCGCATAGGCCGGTGTGGCAGGCAGGCATACTCCCAACAGCCCTAAGACTGACAGGATCATGAATAGACAATTGAGGTAGAGTTTGATTGGCATAGTGGCGTGAGTATAGAATTTTATGCCTAAAAAGCATCATTTTTCGTTGGTGTGTTGTTGGTGACAAAGGTTGACCTTTGTCTGAAAGTGCTTAAATTCAATAACTTAGTAATCTTATGCACAGGGGCGACAATTATGGTGGGTCATAAAATTCTTGAAGATGAGGCGCTGGATATACTGTTTCGCGAGGCGCGCACCTATCGTGCGTGGCAGAAGCGGGACGTGACCGAGGTCTTAATCAAGGCGGTTTATGATTTGGCTAAATTAGGCCCGACGGCTGCCAATTGTTCGCCAGCGCGGTTTGTTTTTATACAATCAGCCGAAGCCAAGGCGCGCTTACAGCCGCATCTGGACAAGGGTAATGTTGACAAGACGATGGCGGCCCCTTTAACGGCAATTATTGCTTATGACACCCAGTTTTATGAATTGATGCCCGAACTCTATCCGCAGGCACCCAAGGCCCGGGACTGGTATGCCGGAAAACCGGCAACGATTGAAGATACGGCCTTTCGTAGCAGTAGTTTACAAGGAGCCTATCTGATGCTGGCGGCACGTGCGCTGGGTCTTGATTGTGGGCCGATGAGTGGCTTCAATAAGGAAGGAATTAATAAAGAATTTTTTGCCGATGGTCGTTATCAGGTGAATTTTCTTTGTAATATCGGTTATGGCGATAATACGGGCATGCCTGTACGCGGGCCGCGTCTTTCTTTCGATCAAGCCTGTCAGGTTCTGTAAAATCATGAATATTCTGGCATTGGATACAGCTATGAATGGCTGCGCGGTAGCGGTGTGGAGTGCCGGTAGCCAAGCTGGGATAGCGGAGGTGGCGCCGATGTCTCGCGGCCACGCCGAGGCTTTAGTCCCTTTGGTTCAGGCTGTTTTGACCCAAGCCCATCTCGATTTTTCTGATATGGATATGATCGCCACAACAGTGGGCCCGGGAGCATTTACGGGTTTGCGGATTGGGTTGTCAGCGTCGCGTGCGCTGGGCCTGGCGCTTGAAATACCAGTGATCGGAATGACAACACTCGAGGTCCTTGCTGCAGCTTATTTTGAGGACTCTCATAATCAACGTAATTTGCTGGTGCTGATTGAAAGCAAGCGCTCTGATTTTTACGGCCAGCTATTCTCGGAATCCGGCAGTATTTTGTCAGAACCTTTTGCTTTGTCTGTACCTGTCATTGCTGAATTGTATCTTGGGGATGGTATTGCCGTGATCGGTGATGCCAACCAACGTTTTCTCTCTTTACTGACAGAGGCTGACCGGCACAAGGTTACAGCTGTGGCAGGATTTGAAATTCCGGACCCGCTTTGTCTGGCGCGATTGGCGCAGGCGCGCTTTGTCAGCGGCGATAACCTGACCCCGCCAGAGCCGCTTTATTTACGTGGTGCAGATGTCAGCCAATCTAAAAAAATGCAACGAAAGATTGCTGAGTAATGATCATCATTCATGGTTGTCATTATGAGAATAATGGGCTAGCCTTTACTTGAAAATGAAGTACTAAGGACGGAATATGGCTGACAATCAGAATGATAATCTACTGACTTTGACCTCGAATATTGTTTCGGCCCATTTGTCGAACAACAGTATCAGTGCTGATGAAATCCCTTCTTTGATCCGTAAGGTATACAGCACGCTGGCCAATGTGAATCAGGATAATTTCTCGTCGTCCGAGCGTCCGCAACCGGCGGTGCCAATTAAAAAGTCAGTACACGCTGATTACATTATCTGTCTTGAGGACGGTAAAAAGCTCAAGATGCTCAAACGTCACCTTAAGACTGCTTACAATATGACTCCGGAACAATACCGGGAACGCTGGGGATTGCCTGCTGACTATCCGATGGTGGCACCCAACTACGCAAATCAACGCAGCAAGCTGGCCAAGGATATTGGTCTGGGCACATCGGGGCGTAAAAAGGGTTAGAATTTTTTAGCTGAGCGCGCGACTGCGAGCTGTCGCGGCATCAATTGCCTGATCAAACAACAGCTGTAAACCGCTATCTGCCATCAGGACGGCAAGGGCGGCGGCGGTGGTGCCGCCGGGGCTGGTGACATTTTGACGGAGCGTAGCGGCGGGCAAGGGGTCAGCTTCGGCGAGAGCGGCACTGCCAATCACAGTTTGACGTGCCAGTGTCATGGCAAAGTCAGGGTCTAGCCCGGCTTTTACTCCGGCATGCGCCA
>JAMPXY010000007.1 GCA_023700945.1 Alphaproteobacteria bacterium
TGCAGAAACTGCATCCCTGGCTAGCCAGGGATGCAAACAGAGGCTGGATTTTCTCTCAGCCGGTGGCCCAACAAATGGGTGAAGACCACAACGGCCAAACTGTAACTTAAATTCTGGACTCTAAAATGGGGGTTGACCACACCAATACTTTCGACCTTGTGGTTTTGACCCTGAAAGCTGTCGTCTATATTTATCAAGGGCTCCAGCAATTCTTCGGTGCTACTATGGTGCTACCTTAGAGAGCAGTTTTCGTCAATATAGGGAAATTTTGAGAAGGGTAAAATTGTATTTATCTTATTGATAAATAATGATAATTAATCTTTATAAATTTTGGTCAATAATACTTAGAATTAACTCATAACCTGAAGGTCGCAGGTTCAAATCCTGCTCCCGCAACCAAGGAAAATGCAATCAAGCCCTTGTTTTACAAGGGCTTTTTGCTTATTAGGCTTCTATTTTATACGCCAGATCGTATAAATCCGTTTTATCGGAGATAGCGCATAATGCATTCCCGAACGGGAATAATTAGGGATTTATGTCCGAATTAGTAGCAATAGTTACCGTACGGGAATAATTATTTACTTTATCGCCGAATCTGGCATAATATTCCTGAACGGGAATATTATATAAGCCATGAAACTGACACCTGAACAACTCGGCCAACTGGTCAAACAAACGCGCAAGGCCGTGGGTGTAACCCAGAAAGACTTGGCCCTGACATCGGGCACAGGCCTGCGTTTTATCATAGAGCTGGAAAAGGGCAAGCCCACCTGCCAGATCGGCAAGGTGCTGACGGTTCTGCATACACTGGGGATCAAGCTCTCTTTAAGCACGCCGCCATTAAAAGGGGGCCAAGATGAGTAGAGCGCTTGATGTTTATTTGCATACCGATTTTGTCGGCAACCTGATCCAGAACGAACATGGAGAGATGGTTTTCACCTATGCCGAAAGCTGGCTGGGACAGCCCCGCGCCGTGCCGCTCTCGCACTCCCTGCCCTTAAGGAAAGAGGCCTTCAGTCGGAATGAATGCCGCGGGTTCTTTGCCGGAATTTTGCCGGAAGAAACCAAAAGGGAGCTTGTGGCCCGCAATCTGGGTATCAGCGCGCGCAATGATTTTGCCATGATTGAACTAATCGGTGGCGAATGCGCGGGGGCTGTCACCTTCATTCCGGCGGGCGAAAAATTACCCGCACAGGACTATCAATACAAGCCACTGTCCGAGGGCGATCTGGCCCGCATATTGAAAGAACTTCCCCGCCGCCCCCTGATGGCCGGTGAAGACGGGATCAGGCTTTCCCTAGCAGGCGCTCAGGATAAAATCGCCGTTCATGTCGCGGGTGACAAAATATCCGTACCGCTGGGCGGTGCGCCCAGTACCCATATTTTGAAGCCCGCAATCGCCCATTTCGAGGGCGTTGTCTTCAACGAAGCCACCTGCATGAAACTGGCGGCTGCCATCGGCCTTCCCGTGGCTCCGGTAGAAATACGGCATGTCGAGGGTATAGATTTTCTGCTGGTCGAGCGGTACGACCGTAAAGATTTCCTACTGCCCACCGGGATAGGGTTTTCTTCCCCAACGCTATACCTAGGGAAACAGAGAATGCATCAGGAAGATTTCTGTCAGGCGCTTGGTATCGTTTCTGAGAACAAATATCAAAGAGAAGGCGGGCCTTCCCTTAAAAACGGCTTTGAACTGCTCAGGGATGTATCAACCACACCCGTGATCGACCTGCAAAGATTTTTGGATGCTATAATTTTCAATTTCCTTGTCGGCAACCATGATGCCCATGGCAAGAATTTCTCCCTGACTGCTGATCAAGGCGGCCTTCTAAATCAGGCCAGCATTCGCCTGGCACCGCTTTATGATATTGTTTGCACGGCGTTCTATCCCGAACTCAGCCGAAAAATGGCCATGAAGATCGGCGGGGAATACGAATCCTCCAAGATATATCCGCACCATTTTGAAAAAATGGCCGAGGAATGCGGCCTTGCCAAACCCCTTGTTAAAAAACGTGTGACCGAGCTGGCGGCGGCGATCGTTGCGGCCCTTGATACCATCACCATCCCCCATCCGGTGGCGGATGGGGTCAAAGCCCTGATCAGGGAACATAGCCAACGCACGATTGAACTCTTCAGGGATTAGACAAAGATGGGTGATTGGATATTCTCGCAATCAATTCCGCTTTTACAAACAGTCTCCGAAATTTGCTGAAGGGGCTGTGTCTTCACAGAATCGCGCCGGATTTTCTGGAGAAAATGGTGCCTAAGGCCGGAATCGAACCAGCGACACGGCGATTTTCAGTCGCCTGCTCTACCGACTGAGCTACTTAGGCACGCTAAGGATTTCGGTACTGGGGTTATAAGCAATGGCCTGTGGCTTGTCCAGTATGAATTTGGGGCCGCTTGGGCCTTTTCAGGGGCCGCGGAGCCGATGGCGCTTGGGTAATTCCGGGTTATCGGCCGCCAGCCACGACCGGGGACCTGCGGGGGGCGCAGAGCCGGCGCGGTCGGCTTCCATGCCTTCGCTGATCCAGCGGTGCAGGATGCGGCGGGCGCAGTCCGGGTCATCCGGGGTCAGGACGACATGCAGGGGAAGGGGACCGCGCGGCGTTTCCGAGAGTTTGAGGTCGCGACCAAAAAAGATGCGATAAGCCTCCCCGAACGGCAGGGATCCGGCATAATTCAGGTTATAAAAGCTGCGTTCGCGCAGGGTTGTGGCGGTGGCGGTATGTTGTCCGGGTGCGGTTTCATGACGGCACAGCTTGATCGTTAACGAAACATCCAGCTGGGGATTGATTTGCAAGGCGTGGCTCACGTGATAAGGCGGTTCGACCAGCCCATCCAGCCCTTGCTCCAGATACCGGGTCAGGTCTTGCCATGCACTGGTAAAGGCGGCCTTGGTCCCGTTCAGGTCGCTGAAAAGTTCGCTTAACATCATCGACACCCCTTGCTTGTTACCATATTGCAGGTGTGGTTTTATAGCAGGGGGCGGTGGAATGCAAACTTTTCAGGCGATCGCGTTCTGGAAGCGTTCGATCAGCGCCGGGGTGCGGCGGTTCCGGGTAATCTCGAGGAAGCCCAGATTGGTAAAACCATGCACCTGTACGGTGCAGGCGTCCTCATTAAAGTAATCGGCCAGCGCAAACAGCAGGGCCTGCTGTTCGGCCTTGTCCTTCATTTTCAGGAAATCAATGACGATCGCCCCGCCCATATTGCGCAGGCGGATCTGGCGGGCGATTTCTTTACCGGCATCCAGATTGATCGCGAGTTTGCCACGCTTGTCGGCGCCACTGTTGACATCAATCGCGGTGAAGGCCGCAGCCTCTTGCATGATGATAACGCCGCCTTCTTTTAATACGGCATAGGGCTGGAACAGTTCTTCTACCTGCCCGATCAGATCATGAAATTCAAACAGGCCCAAATCCTGATCGTCAATTTCAACCGGCTGAATCTTGGTTACCAGATCGGGGGCATACACTTCACACCATTCCTCCACCAGCTGGAAATGATCCATCGTGGTGACTTCGATCGACTGGATTTCACGGTTGGCGTGGTCGCCCAGCATACGCTGGATGGCATCGGGCCCCAGCATGATCAGCGAGGGATCATCACCTTCGAAATAGGTTTGCACCTGTTTCCAGGTTTCAGCCAGAATTTTGGACTCGCGCACCAGAATGTCGGTTTGGGTGTCGGCGGCCGCAGCCCTGAGGATGCAGCCCTGCACGCCTTTCATTTCGTCAAGCATGGTCATCAGCTGCTTGCGTAATTTCTTGTCGCGGATGCGGCGGGACAGCTGGTTGGCGGGTTCCATCGGCGTAAAGATGGCATAACGGCCGGGCAAGTTGATATTCATGCTGATGCGGGGATTTTTATCCTCGCGCACACGCTGGCCGCTTTCTTCATCGATCCGAGGCAGATAGCCTTCCTTGGCCTGTACGGCGATCATCTCTCCCGGCTGGATCAATTTGCCAATCGCAACATCGCCGCCTTTTTTGAAGCTGCCGTCTTTCTGGCGGATCCGGACATCGGCATTATGCAGCAGGCCGATATTATCGCCGTCCAGATTGACATAGGCGGCATCCAAAGATGTGTCGATCCGGGCGACTTTGGCCCAGTAAATCGAACCCCAGCGCACTTCTTCGTTGACGGGATCGACTTCAAGTCCATCCAGACGTCCTTTTTCGGTTGCTGCCGCCCACAGGCTGCCATCCATTTCTTCGATCAGAACGTGCAGGGTAAACTCCTAACGCAAGTGATTTTAGTTCATGATATTGATTTTATCCGTCTTGTCCATGAGGTATCGTCCGACGGCGCGGCGCGCGGTCTTTATCGCCTGATTTTTTGAAGAGCAAGGCTTATTGCAGGCCGGGGGCCGGTTTAGGCGCGGGCTGCGGGCAATCCAGAATGACCTGATTCCCCACCCGGGTACGGGTGCAGCCAGTAGTAGTGCGTGTGCTGAGGGCTGTACCTGGAATGCTGGCGGGGCTGCCGCCGTCTTGCGCATGGCTGTTGGCCCATTCGCGGGCGGCGGCTTCTTGTTGCAGTGTGCCGGGCGTGATCAGCTTGGCTATCGTGGTCAGCTTGATGCCTTGGGCCTTGAGAAGATCGTCAACGCCTTTAAGGACGTCCGGGGGCGAGGCTGCATATATCTGCAGGCCGACGTAGCGGCTGGTTTCATTTTGTGCGGTCAGCAGGCCGACCAGTGTTTCTGGCGCAACACGAATTCTTTCTTTGCCGCCGACGCGTTTTTCCAGTTGGGCGCGCGCTGCGGGGTTTAACTCAAGGCTGAGCAGCATACCCAGCGCATTACCCACCGGGTCATGAGGTTTCAGCAGCAGGGTTTCGGCGCGGCTGATATCGGCTTCCTGGGTCATGCGTTCCTTCTGGTAGGTCGCACATTTTTCATCAAAACTGACAGTGCGTACCCCGACACCCATCACCGAAACGCCGCCGCCGCCCATGCAGCTTTCCGGGCGTGGTTGGACGACGGTGGCACAGCCGGAGAGCAGAAGGGCTGTGGTGAGCGCCCCGGCAGTCGCCGCGGCGCGGAAATAAGGTTGCAGCGAGATAGACATACGTAACACACCTGTTTTTATAAGTTGGCCCTGACACTACATAAAATTCATGATTATGTCAATCAAATAACCGGAGACGGCTTTTAAAAAAAACCCCGGAAGCTGTGAGCTGCCGGGGGTTTTAAAGGGGATAATAGAGCTTAAGGCTTCACGCCGTGGGCTTTCAGGGCGGCATCTACCTGAGCCTTGCACGTGCCATCATTCGCAACCGGGGCCGGGGCTGCGGCTTTCGGGGCGCTGCTGCGGGTGGCCGGACGTTGGCTCATGGCCTTGGCGTATTCAACGAACTGGGCGATCACGGCGCTGCAGTCAGCAGCCGGAGCGACCTGCGCCGGGGCGGTCACGGTGACCACAGCCGGCTTGGGCTGTCTGACCACCAGATTAAAGCCGCCTAGTTTGTGCCATTCGCCTTTGCTGACTTCAACTGGTTGACCGTCTTTGGCCATTTCGTTGATGCGGGTCTCGAGGGCTGCTGAGGCGTTGTCATAGGCACCGCTGTTCTGGCGGGCTTGTTCGTGGGCCAAAGCGCGATCCAGCGGATCATCCGAGCGGCGCAGGTTGCTTTCACGATCGGCATCAGCGGCTTTCTCGAGGCGTTGCAGTTCATGTGCAGCGCATTCCTTGCTCCAGCCATTGTTGAAGGCGACACTGCCGCCCACGTTGGTGTCGAGCGTGCCCACACCGAGCGAAATCGAAACGCCGGTTTTGCAGCTGCCATCACCGATCACGGCGGCGGCATCCGGGGCAGCGCGGTTAGCGGCGGCCTTGTAAACGCTGTTGAAGTTCACATTGTTGCCGGAAGCTTGTGCCGCCGAGTTGTTTTGTGAACTATCGACAACGGTTTGCTGTGTGCGCGAGTTATCAACCACCGTCTGTTCGGTACGGGAATTGTCCGTAACGGTTTGCTCGGTGCGTGAATTATCGGTGACATGGGTCGGACCCGTGGTGACGTTGGTTGGACCTGTGGTGACGTTTGTCGGGCCAGTGTGAACGCCTACATTGGTCGGGCCGGTATGAACGCCTACCTGCGTGGTGTTGTGAACACCCACACCGACACCCACACCAACATTCTGTTGGTTGGTTTGCTGTTGCTGGTTAGTCTGTTGCTGCTGCTGGGTTTGCTGCTGCTGCTGATTTTGTTGCTGATTGTTGTGGTTGTTATTGTTGTTATTGTTGTGGTTGTTATTGTTTTGGGGCGGCTGAGGCTGTGGTGTCGGGCACTGGCCATGCGGATTGGAAGGTGTTTCCGGGCACAGCGGACGGTTGCCGGTGGCTTCGGCGACAGCCGGAACCAGCAAGGTGCTGGCGGACAAAACAAGTGCAGACAGTAGTTTTTTCATGATGAGAACACCCTTTAGCGTTAGTTCAGTGATTTGAAATCGCCCGGACAATGCCTGAAGATGGTCTTTTATGTCAAGAAAAATGAAAATGGAAAATAACCATCAAATTCAGCCCTATCGAAGTTTTAACTATTAAAATCAGAAGTGCGTGCAATTTTTTTTGCATAATCTGAGTTTATCCTGTAAAACTCCCGGCCAATGATCGTAGATATGGATATTATCATGACCGGTGCCGGGCAGATTGTCCTGGTGGTTCCCGGGGAGATCCCCGGGGGCAGGTTGGCGCTGCGTATCGGGGCCACAGGCGTCACGCTGGCGGCGGACGGTCAGGTTTTCGTTGCCGTTGATGATATCGATAGCATGACGATTGATGCTTTGGCCGGGCAAACAAAAATTGACCTGATCGCTGTGCCGGATGCTGATCATCCCCCTGCCGGGATTACGCATCAGGCCACTGTCAGAGATGACCGCCCAAGCAGATAATATAGAGAAGATCAATAAATAGAGGAATTGTGTAAGAATGACATCCGCTTCACCTGCCACAACTGTTCATCCGCTTGATAGTGCGACTGCCGCGACCATTGCTCCGCTCGGACGTCGTGAAAGCAATCCTGAAGCGGGTGAAAAACGCCGCCGTGTGATGGCGGCTGTTTTGGGTGTGGCCGGGGGTTTGGGGTCTGTTTTGGCCGTAAAATCCGCAGCCACAGCTACGGCGGTGTGGTTTGGTGCTCCGGCACTGGCGACGATGTTGGTCGGGGCGGCGGCAGCCGCTGTGGCCGCTGGCAGTGTTGAATATGTGATGCAGCGCCGGGCCGCCCGTGCGCGCGGTGAAGAGATGAAGTCCGGCTATCTCCGGCATTTGCTGGTTGATTCCAAGGCTGCCAAAATTACCGGTTTGATGACGGTATTGGGCGCGACGGCCCCGGCGGCGGCTGTGATGGCGGTGGGGGGCGGCCTTGCCGCTCTCGGCGCTGGTGCCAATGATTATTTCAGTAAACGCCGCGCGCTCAAAGCCGCAGGCCAAACCGTGCCGGATTTCAGCTGGCGCGACTTGTTTAAAACCATCAATCATTCCAAAAGCGCAAAAATCGCTCTGGGTGTCAGCTTGCTGACGGCGCTGGGCGTCACGGCGCTGGGGGATGTTCTGCAGGCGGCACCCGTGGCCCCTGTGGCACCGGAAGCGCTGCCGGGGGCTGATCTGGCGGCTGTCACGCCGGCGGCAGGCGAAGCTGTGGCCCCGGTTCCGGCAGCTGAACCGGTTATCAAACCGGCTATTGAACCGGCTGTCGAAATCGTGATCACCGTACCGCCGCAGGATTATATTGCTGACTACAGCTTGCAACCGGGCGACAGCCTCTGGGAAGTGGCGGAGCGTATGCTCGGGGCCGAAGCCACCGATACGCAGATCGCCAACAAGGTCCATGATATTGCGGCTCTTAATAATATCGGCAATCCCGATCTGGTGCTGGCCGGGCAAGATATCCGGTTACCACTGGCAGGCATTGATGCCGCCGGGCTCGAGCGGTTGCAGGCCGCGTTGCCGGGTCTGGAAACCACCGCCACCACCGATCTCCAAGCCACACTGGCCGAAGCCAAAGCCCAATATGTACCGACCCCGCCGCCCGCGCCAGTTGTGGCGGCTCCGGTTGCAGTCGCACCCTTGGCCGAGATGACGCCATCTCTCACGCCGGATTTCACCGCAGTTGCAAGCGGCGAAACTGCCGCTCCAGCGGTGATCGGCAGTTGCCATGTCAGCGAAACCGATACGGCGGTGCATTTTGATTGCAAGCTCGACCCGCAGGCGATTGTTCGTCCCGGTTCGGGGATTGATTTCCATGCCGCTGCTCAGGGTGAACCGTTCCGGGTCAGTCTCTCGGCGACTTCGGCACCGATGACGGCACAGGATTTTCTCGCCAATCATGCCGTGCCTGAAGCACAGGAAGCGTTCCGTCATGACCGCTTCGAGCCGCAACCTTAATCGCAGCCTAATCGCAGCTTTAAAAGCGGTGGTTACGCTTCCTTGTAGTCAAGGGCGCGGATCAGCGGCTGCAATTCGTCTTCATAACGTTTCCAGCTTTTGACCGACGTTGTATAGACCGGCTTGATCACCTGCATTTTGCTCGCAGTTAACACCGTGCGCTTTTGTTCATGCGGCTTGAGGCACGCCTCATCCCACGGCAGTCCGACATAATCGATCAGGCGCCGGGCTACGGCTTCCAGATTATTGACGGTGTCCTCATATTCAACCTCGATGAAGCGTTCGGGCACGATCTGTCGCCAGTGATCCATCAATTCTTCGTAGAGTTTATATTGGGCGGCCAGCTCTTCGAGATTGTAAGACCAGTATTGGCCACGGGCGAAGAGCTGCTTATAGCAAGACAGACAGGTATCGATCGGATCACGGCGGCAATGAATGATCTTGGCATGGGGCAGGGTACAGATAATCTCGCCGATGCGTGAATAATTCCCCGGCATCTTATCGGTGATGCGCAAGGCCTTGCCGCTGGGGTCGCGGGCGCGGATCATATCAACATAGGTCTGGCCAAAGGCGGCGGCGTTGTCGGTCGTCAGCGCACCGGAGGTCCGTTCGGTTGCCGTTAAATCCATCAACTCTCCGGCACCAAACACATCCGGGTGCGAGGAAATAATTTGCTCGGTCAGGGTCGTGCCCGAGCGTGGCATACCGACAATAAAGACCGGCAGATCAGAGACACAACCTTTGCCCGCGAATTGATCAATCGTGGCACGGCTATAGGTCTCACGGATTTGTTTGAACCCTTCGGCTGCCAGTTCGTGGTTATAGGAAATGGTGCGGCGTTTGGCGTCATTGCCCTTCTTTAAGTAAGTGAATGATTTTTTGTAATCGCCAATATCTTCATAGGCATTGGCCAGCGCGAAATAAAGGCTGATGCAATATTGGCTGCCGCGTTTCTCCGCGCCGTTTTCGAGCGCGCAGAGATCGTGGAAATCCTCGCTGTCAGCTTTGTATTTGCGGGCCTTGCCCAGTGAGTAAAACAGGCTCGGCAAATCGCGACTGACGGCCAACCCCTGCCGGACATACTCAATCGAAGCCTCGATATTGCCCTCGGATTGCTGAATTTCAGCGAGCGTGGCATAGCCCATCGCCAGATCCGGCTTTAAGGCAAGGGCTTGGTTGACGGCGCTTATGGCTTCGGGCACGCGGTTGCTCAGGAAATAGGTGACGCCCTTGCGCAGATAGGCTTCGGGCATCTCGGGGTTCAGGGCCACGGCCTTGTCGATGGCCGCGAGCGCGTCATCAATCCGGTTGGCGCGTTCCAGTACGGTCGCCAGTTTCAGGTAGAAACGCGGCGAGTCTGGTTCCAGCTGCAAGGCATCCTCAAGGGCGGCTTCGGCTTCATCAATCCGGTCGGCGGCGAACAGCACATCGGACAGTTCGGCATAGGCTTGCGCTGACGCCGGTTTGAGTAAAATCGCCTTCTGGGCGTGTTCCTGCGCGTCCTCGATCTCACCCAGTTCCATCAAGGCCAGACATAAATTGCCATGGGCATCGCCGTACTCCGGTTTAAAGGCGATGGCGTAACGGATGGCAGTGGCGGCCTCTTCATAGCGCTGCTGGTCGAGCAGGGCCACGCCGAGATTATTTTGGGCCTCGGCATAATCGGGTTTGAGCGAGACTGCCTTGCGGAACCAGTCTTCGGCTTCTTTTGATTTCCCTTGATCGCGCAGCACATTGCCGAGATTGTTCATGGCGAAGACCAGCTTCGGGTCAATCTCCAGCGCCTTGCGGCAGGCCGCCTCGGCTTCGGTCAGTTTGCCGCCATCACGCAGGGCGTTGCCGATATTATTCCAGGCATTGGCGAATGTGGGGTGGATGCGGGTGATCTCTTGCCAGACCGCCAGCGCGTCCTCGCGCTTGCCCTGCGCCACCAGCGCATTACCGAGATTCAACTGGGCATCGAGCATGGCGGGCTGGATCGCGAGCGCCCGACGGCAGAGCGTCTCGGCTTCTTCATAACGCCCCAGCGCCCACAGCGCATTGGCCTTGCTGCTCAGGGCATCGACAAAGGTCGGGTCCAGTTCAATGGCGCGTTCCCACCCGCTCAGGGCTTTGTCGGCAGACCCGGTTTCCGCCATCATCACCGCATAATTGTTCCAGAAACGCGGCGCGGTACTCTCACGCCCTCCGGCCTCATAGGCGTGGGTGATGACGCGGGCCGCCTCATCCAGACGGCCGCGCTGGTAACAGATAATCGCCAGATTATGCAGCGCATCGAAATGGTCGGGGGCGGCTTTCAGGATATCGCGATAGGTGCGGTCGGCCAGCACCAGATTATTCTGGCGGTGATATCCGGCTGCGATCTGCAGCGCGTCTTCCAGCGGAACTTCGTTTGACAGCGGCATCCGTTTTGATCCTTGCCCGTTGATCCCCGTGTGATCCCCATTTGATCTCGTGTGATCACACGTGATCCCCTGTAATCAGGGTGCCTAGCAGGATAAGGGGCCGTTGCCCGGCTGACAACCGCGACGTCGAGCCTCCTGCCACCCGCGCTTGACTTTAGGATATTATTCCTATATGCTGCTGATCAGCAAGGCCCGGACTCTGTCTGCGCGCCCGCCACCCCCCAAAAAACATAAACACATAAGGACATGTCTCATGTTGACCGACCATAGCTATGGCCTGCCGCGCCCGCGCCCGTTGGCCCTGCCGCCTGCGGGTACCCTCTATCTCGATGCCGTGCTGGCCAGCACTGTTTTCGATCTCGACGCCACCATTGCCGCCAGTTACCCCGGTTCCGGCCAGACATGGGCCAACCTCACTGCCGCCCCGGCGGATGGATCGGCGCAGGCGGCCTATGATTTTTATCGCGGGGGCACCGCTGCGGCGCATACCGATGACCCTACCTTTAACGGCACCCCCGGTGATCCGGCGGCCTATTGGTCGGTTGATGGCGCGGATTTCTGGCGTCTGGCGGGGGCCAAGACCGCTTTTCTCAATGCCCTGCATAAAACCACGGACGGCAGCAATTTCTGGCTGGCGCTGGCCTTGCGCTGGGTGACCTCGGCCAACGGGCTTTTTGGCACTGCCAACGCCAGCTCCAGCACCGGCATGAATCTACGCAGTAACACCAACGGGGCGTTCACGTTCCGCCAGTACGGCAGCGCGCAGGTCGCCTATACCTCGGCCACAGGCTTGCTGGTCAACGGGGAGGACAGTCTGCTGATCCTCTCCTATGATCACGCCAGCCATACGCTGGCCCACTGGGTCGATACCCGTACGGCCACCACCACCACGATGAATTTCAACACCACGACGGCGGACGCCGCCGGGGCCGGGGAAATTTTTACCCGGGGCGACGGCAGTTTCTGCATGTCCGCGGGGGCGCGGCTTTATGGGTGCGCCATGGGTCATGAATATCTCGACAACACCAAGGCGGGCCTGATCATTGATCATCTCAATGCCCGCCATGGCCGCACCTATGCCTGATTGTTCTTTGTTCTGATGTTGATCCTATCCCAAAGCATTGGTTTTATGTTTAAAGCCATACTTTAGATCATGATTTGGATCAGGCATGCTTCTTGCAGCTGTGAAATATAGTGGAAATATAAACGAATCTTGCGGTTATGGAATACCACATTAAGCCTTTATTCAGGACTCTAAAGGCAAAATGAAGAGGTGGCACTGGGTATTTCGATACCGCGATTTATGGTACGATGATAACCGGATTGATTCGTTTATTTTTTATTCTGCGGCGCAAGCCGGATCGCAAAAAAGGCAAGGAGACCAAACATGAAAACAAGAATTCTACTCACAACCGCACTGGCCGTGGTGGCCCTTGGCGCGGTGGGTATCAGCCAGCATGTAAATGCGGCTACAGAAACTGCTGATGTTGATGCTCGGATTGTCGTACCTGTTACGATTACCAAAACATCTGATCTTGACTTTGGTGATATTGCTGCAGGAACAGGCATAACCGAGGTCACGATTGCCCCGGTCACGGGTGCTCGGACGAAGGATGCGGGTGATGCTGTTTTGTTGGCGAGTGATGCTGGTAATGATGCTACATTTGACGTGGATGGGGAAGATGGCTTGACGATAGCTGTTGATGTCCCTGGAAACCTTGATGTTGTGCTGGATAATGGCGGCGGCGGCACTATGGCCGTGGAAGACTTTACTTGGAATTTTAACGCAGTTACGACGACAGGTGATGGTACGGTAGCTCTACCAGCTGGTGCTGCTGCAGAATTGTCATTGGGTGCGACTTTGATTGTTGGCGCTAACCAAGCCGCAGGTACTTATACTGACACGCTAACAATTAACGTCAATTACCAATAGATTTTGGGTAAGAACTGATTTTGCGATCAGGGCGGGTGGGGATTTGTAAATATCCCCACCCCCTTCCTGATAAAAAAGAATAAGGAGCACCCGATGATACCCGCCGGATTATCCAAAACAAGTGCGCTGACAAGAACCGCCGGGATGGCCGCGGTTGCTGTGAGCTTAAGTGTTTTGCTCTATCCGGATACAGCGGTGGCGGTGACAGCAGGGGCCGATGTCGATGCGCGAATTGTGAATCTCGCGGTACCCACCCTTAATGATATTCAGGAACTGAATTTCGGGGCGATTATCGCCGGCCCCGCCGGGACGGTTGAGGTCTCGACTGCCGGGGCCGGGACGCCGACCGGGGTTAATCTGGTGCCTTCATCCGGCTTGCAGCAGGGTGTGATGCGCATTGTTGGCAATCCGGCGGCCGTGGTTGATATCAGCCTGACCGCGCCGAGCTATGTGGTCTCGAACGGCACCGCCACCATGAACGTCAATGCCTTTGATCTTGGCAACGGCGCTGGTAACGCCCATGCGGTGACGATTGGCGGCACCAATGCGGTTGATGTCAATGTCGGCGCGACCTTGAATGTCAACGCAGCCCAGCCTACCGGCACCTATACCGGGGCCTTTACCATGAATGCTGATTACCAGTAACGCCTGTCCCTTAAGGATGAATGATTTGAACAAACCCGTCACCAGCCCTAAAACCGATAAAGCGATCGTCCGTACGGGTGCGCTGGCGGTGATGGTGACTTTATCCTCGGTGGCGATGGTCAAGGCGGTGGCGGCGACCGCGACCCTGCCGATGATGGCCAAGCTTATTCGCGCCATTGAAATTACGATTAATACCTCGCTTGATTTCGGGACGCTCGCCTTTACCAATGAACAGGTGGGCCAAGCCCGGCTTGATCCTGCCACCAATGTTCTGACCACTGACGGCAATAACAGCCTGATGCTCGCGGGCGGCAAGCCCAAAGCCGGGCGGGTGATTATCCGCGGGTCGGAATTCCCGGTGCAGGTCAGCATGGAACAGGCGGCCGTGCAGCTGACGAATGGCGATATGTTCATCACGGTCGAGGATTTCAATTTCCTCAATAATGCGGTCGGCAGCCGCGTGACCATCACCCCCAACCTGACCGCCAATACGATCAGTTTGCCGGTGGGGGCGACCCTGAAAACCAAAGTGGGCCAGCTGAGCGGCACCTATGTCGGCAGCAACCGCGTATTTGCCAATTATCAGTAACATCTTCCATAATTTATCCAACAGGTACTCTGATACTCTCGGGTATAAGTCCCTGATTTCAAGGGGATTGCATTACGGCGTAAACTCATGCAGAATCTCAAGAGAACGGTTCGCTGCCATTGGGCGGCACCCATATCTTCTGGTTCTTGATCTACGATGACATATCTGCAGCATAACACGCCCGCACGGCGTCTGGTTTACACAGGTCTGGCGACTTTTGTCGTCGGACTCGCGGCCTTGACGCTGTTTGCGCCCGATGCCGAGGCCTTGAAGGTGACGCTGAAGCGGGCCGTGTTCGAGGGACCGCGCCGGACCGAGGTGCTGACCATTATCAATAATTCCGCCGAGGAACAGGCTTACCGCCTCGGCTGGCGCATGATGCGCATGACCGAAAACCAGTCGATGGTGGCGGTCGATGATCCGGCACAGGCAACGGACCTTAAGCCGGTGGATGAGATGATCCGCTATGCGCCGCGCCGGATTGTCATTCCGCCCGGCGGGACCCAGCAGGTGCGTCTGTTGTTGCGCAAACCCAAGGATCTGGCCGAGGGCGAGTATCGTTCGCATTTCTGGATTCAGCCAGAGGCTGAAAGTGTGAAGTTCGAGCCGCCGAGCGCGGAAATGGTTGAAGCCGCCAAGACCAAACCAGTGGTCCAGATCAAGATGCTGACCGGGATCACCATTCCCGTGATCGTCCGTCACGGCAAGTTGACGGTCAAAAGCACCATGACCGATGCACGGGTCTCGCGTGATGGTGATGGCAAGCATATGAATGTCGGTTTTACCTTGAACCGCGAGGGTAATCGCAGTGTTTATGGCGACCTGAAATTTTTCTGTAATGGCAATGTGCTGGCCAAACAGGTCAAGGGGATTGCTGTTTATACCGAAATCAGCAAACGTTTCATGAATTTCTCTATCCCCTATCCTGAGGGCGGGGCGGCTTCTTGTTCGCAGATGAAAATCGAATTTATCGCCGATGAGGATGATTTGGACCTCAAGGGTGTGACGCTCGCCACCGCCGAGGTTGCGGTCCAGTAAATCAACAGATTCCATAGTGTCAGATTTGACACAAGATTTCGACACCCGGCCTTGATCGCCGGGTGTCGCATTTTCGGCCAAATCCTTGATTTTCTTCTGGTATCGCGGAGTCAGAGTGTTACAATGGTAACGGGCTACTCTACCAAGAGTTTTTTACGCGTAATGACTATCGACTCTCTCTCCTGACTACAACCTTTCAGCTCAGTTTCATGGGCAACATTATTGGTCGAATTCACGCGAGGGCCAAAGCGCTCGGGCGTCACATAGGATTTGTGACGCTCAGCGCCTTCGTCTTCGCCAGCGCCGGGACTGCGCTTCATACGCCACAGGTGTATGCGCAGGATCAGGACATTCAAGATCTCGTCCTCGAAGTGAAGATGGGCCAGGCGATTATTACCTATGGCGCAGTGGTTTTTGAAAAAGATCAACGTTACTACCTGCCGCTGGTCGATCTTGCCGAAAATTTCGAATTTGTTATCACCGACTCGGATATCAGTCGCGGTTACGTTGCGGGCTGGTACATCACCGAGGATAATACCTTCTCGGTCGATCGCCAGAATATGGAGGCCTTCCACAACGACGAGCGCTTCGAGCTTTCTGAAATCAATTTCGTCAATGATCCTTTTGGCGAAGGCACTGATGTTTATATGCAGATGGAAGTGTTCAGCCAGATCTGGCCGGAGATTACATTCGATGTTGATCTGCCGACCCTGACGCTCAAGGCTGAATCAGAAGCCACATTCCCGTTCATGGAACGCAAGGAGCGCGGTGCCCGGCAAAAGATGCTCGAGGCCATACGCGCCACCCGGGCCGTTGTGCCGCCTGATCTGCCTTATCTCAACAATCCCTATGGTCTGATCAGCAAACCAGTGATCGACATCGAAAGCTCGGCCAGCTGGAAACATTACGACCGTCAGATGACGGCCCAGACCAGTATCAATGGTGTACAGGATCTGGCATTCATGACGGCTGAATATGGTCTGACCTTAAGTCGCGATGAAGAAGGCTTTGTTCCGCCTGATGCCATGCGGCTTAAATTCTCACGACTCTCGACGCCGGGTGAACCGTTGCCGTTCGGGGTCAAGAAGGTTGAGCTTGGTGATACCCGCCTGACTCACCGCGAACTGGTAGGCAATGGGTCGGGTGGGCGCGGGATCTATTTCACCACCAGCGAGCGCGATGCCAGTCGCGAGTTTGATGTCATCACGGTGGAAGGTACCGGCCCGCCGGGCTGGGAGGTTGAACTTTACCGCAATAACGAACTGATTGATTTTGGTTTTGTTGACAATGTGGGTGAATACCGTTTCGAAGATGTCTCGACCCAGTACGGCAATAACCGTATCCGGGTCGTTCTGTACGGACCGCAAGGGCAAATCCGCGAAGATGTGAAAGATTATAATTTTGCCGGCAACATGCTGCGTCCCGGTGAAAATACCGTGACTGGTGGTGTGGTGGATGCTGATCGTGACTTTGTGCCTCTGGTCAAAGATGAACCGCGCAGCACCCCGCGCGGTTTGGCCAAATCGTTGGCCGGTGCCTATGGTCTGACTCGTAACATTACCCTGTTCTCAGGCTATAGCGAGTTGCCGGTCAATCAGGGATCTGAAATCAACCAGATGAAAAAATACGGCAGTGTGGGGGCGACCTTTTCGACTGGCGGCGGTTTTGGTCAAGTCGAGGCTTATCGCGGCATGGGGGACGGCCATGCACTGGATATGCGCTTCTTGACGGAAGTGTTGGGTCTGCGCCTGAATATGGCGGCAAGCTTCTACAATAAATTTGAAAGCCCCAGTGCCGGCTATGGCGACAATGCCAAGAAACAGGAACTGGAACTCAAGGTCGCGCGCAGTATCCGATTGCCGTTTGGTTCTTTGGGTTTGCAATTTGATGCCAACCGAATCTACCGCAATAACGGCAATGCCGAACTCTCTCTCAGTTCTCGCCAGTCGATCGGGCGTTCTGGTATTCAACTGAGCCATCAAACGGATACACGTATTCTCAACAACGCTCACCAAAATACCTCGGGCAATATCACTGCCAGTGCACGGATGCGCAACTGGCGTTTCCGTGGAGGGCTGGGGTATAGCTATTTCCCAGAGACGCGGGTGACCAATGGCAATGTCGAGGTGCGTTACCAGACTCGCGATAATTTCACTGCAGCGGTCTCGCTGCAGAACGATTTTATTCAGGATCTGGTCGGGGGTGGTTTTCAGGTCGGTTATGATTTCCAGCGTTTCCTTGGCAGTTTTGATGCCAATTGGCTGCAGGATCGCGGCTGGGAAATGATGCTGCGTGCCAGTACTTCGCTTGGGCCTTATGGCGAGGGCGGCGGCTATAATATGGTCAGCGAAAGCCAGCGTAGTCAGGCTCCGGTGCAGGCGCACACTTTCCTCGATAACGATGCCAGCGGTGATTTTAGTGAGGGTGATGCGCCATTGGCCGGGGCCCGGCTCAATATTGGCGGGCGCGCCAGTGATGAAGCGTCTGATGAAAATGGATATCTGGTGGCGCGGCAGGGTGCCGGTACAGGCACGACCAACGTGATGCTGGATAGTGCCTCACTGGAGGATCCTTATTATGCTTCGTCTGTTGAAGGCTACAGCATAGCGCTGCGTCCGGGTTCAATGCCTTCAATTCATTTCCCGGTGATTGAAACCGGGGCGATTGATGGCACCATTTCAAATGTTGATGACGGCAAACCGGTGCAAGGTATCCGTCTGCAACTAGTCAACGACAAAGATGAAGTCGTGGCGATTACCGAAGCCGCTTATGACGGCTTTTATACGTTTGAATTCGTAAAGCCCGGCACCTATGTCGTGCGGGTTGATCCGTCTTATAAAGTTCACGTCCCACCGGAGACCGTAACGGTCGTTTCCGATGATCTCTTTGCCTCTGGCATAGATCTTCAACTGCAGGAGCAGGTTCAGGAAACGGATGGGGTTGCTGCAGGTGTCACATCTGACGCCGATGCTGATCTGGAGTCCTTCGAACAAGAGTTCGAAGAGGCGCTGGAAGAGGAATCGGCTGAAGGATTGCCCTCTGTGGAACCCCAAAGCGGCGCGGAGAGTGGTAGAGTAGCCCAACCCTACCATGAAACGCAAAACGGGACGCGAGAGCCTGCTCCGCACTCCTCTGATGGCACTATGTCCGCCATCGTACACCGCGTAAGGATCGGAGAGCACCCAGACAAGTTCAGGCTTGTCATGGAGCTCTCCGGTCCGGTGCGCTACACGGTGGAACCGGGGAGCAATACGACTGACATGGTAATTGATTTGCCCGATGTGGCATGGGATGCGCTGACTGTCTGGCGCGTTGAAACCAGCCCGGTGGTGCAGTCTTTTACGGCTGAAGCCCTGATCGGTGAGAATGCAGCGATCACCGGTACCCGTTTGCGCCTGCATTCAGAGGCCGGGGGGTTGATTCAGGCTGAGTCCGGATTGTTGCCGCCCCAAGGCGAGGCTGGTCATCGGTTGTTCGTTGATTTCAAGAAAGCTGAGTAAGGGCCTGATTATTTCAGTGTGTCGTGCGTACCGTCACAAAATGGCTTGTTGTCGGTATGCTTGCAGCGGCACAGCCAAGCGCTGCCATCTTCTTGTGCCTCGAACACGTGCGGTTCGAAATCCGTCCCCTTGTGAGAACTGTCACAGAAGGGCTGCTTTTGCGATTTGCCGCAGGTGCAAAACCAATATTTTTTCCCTTTTTTCAGTTCGACTTCAATCGGGGAGGTGGCAGCGATTGTGGGTGTGGTCATTGTTTTATTCCTGCGCAATCATGTTGAGAGGGTTGACTATAAAAGAAATCCCGGCTCCGGGAAAGGGTATCCGCAGAGCCGGGAAGTCGGGGGGTTTCCCTGCAATGCGCGTCAGGGAAAAGGGCATATCCCGAGTTAGGCTGACAGCTAGTCTTAACAACCAGCCTTAACAGCCAAGCCTAGCTGATATCAATCCGCTTTTCGGCGGTCACGGGCTTGGCCAGTTTGTCGATCACGACTGAAAGCACGCCGTTTTTCATGGTAGCCTTGATGGAATCCTGATCGGCATCCGAGGGCAACTGCAGGCTGCGGGAAAAGCGCCCGTAACTGCGTTCCACACGGTGGAAGGTTTTGCCCTCTTCCTCAGTTTCCCGTTCTTTTTCACCGGCAACGGTCAGGATGCCCTCGTTTACGGTCAGGGACACATCTCCCTGCTCCATCCCCGGCAATTCGGCTGTCAGCGTGTAGTTTTTATCGGTTTCGCTGATATTCAGCTTCACAGCCATATCGGTGACCGAACTGGCCGGAATATGAATGTTGGTTAGCGCGTTGCGAAAGAAATTATCAAAAACCCGATCCATGTCATCCAGTGATCCCCAGCGCGAGAGCGCCGTGGCACGATGCGGAAGGGGTACAAGATTACGAAGAGCGGTCATGATTTTTCTCCTTTATCCATCTAAAAACGACTGGAACCGGATCATCTGAACCCCCGTCTGGGCGGCCCCTGATCCTCGTATACTGATGTAGGGAGTGGTTGTACAAAATCAAGAGTTTTAACCATTTGAATTGATATGGTTTATCTGTAAAATTAAACCAAATTTTGGGGGTATTCTGATGTGCGGGATTGCTGGTTTTGTTGATGTAAAAAGGACGCGTGAGGCGGATCGTCTGCGGGCGCAAGTCAAGGCGATGACTGATTGTTTGCACCATCGCGGACCCGATGGAGAGGGGGGCTGGGTGCAAGATCATGTCGCCCTCGGTCACCGCCGTCTGGCAATTGTCGATCTGAGTGAGAGCGGACGTCAACCGATGACATCTTCATCCGGGCGCTATGTCATAGTTTTCAATGGTGAAATTTATAATTTTCAGGATTTGCGTGCCGATCTTGCGGCGCGCGGGAGCCGCTTCACAGGAACCTCAGATACCGAAGTGATGCTAGAGGCCTTTGAAAAATGGGGAGTACAGACATCCTTGCCGCGCTTTGCCGGCATGTTTGCCTGCGCGGTCTATGATACGAAAGAACGCCTTCTGCACCTGTTTCGTGACCGTTTGGGGAAGAAACCACTTTACTTTGGCTATGCGGGTGATGACTTTGTTTTTGCTTCTGAGCTTAAGGCGTTTTTTCCGTTGCCGGGCTTTGCCGCTGAAGAAGAAACTACCGCACGTCACCTGTTTATCCGGCATAATTTTATCCCAGCACCGTGGTCGATTTATAAAGGGATTTTTAAGTTGCCGCAGGCGCATTGCCTTTCGTTATCATTCGATGATCTGGCGGCAACCCGCAAGGCGTCTGACTATCTGGAGCGGGCACGGCCTTACTGGGATGTGAACGCGTTGGCGCAACAGCCTGTTACGCGGTGCGGTGAAGACGAGGTATTAGCCGAACTTGAAAAGCGGCTGCAACTGGCCACCCGGCAGCGGATGATTGCGGATGTGCCACTCGGTGCCTTTCTATCAGGCGGTATTGATTCGTCGCTGATTGTGGCGCTGATGCAAAAACAGGCCAGTCAGCCGGTTAAAACTTACAGCATCGGCTTTAGCGAGGCCAGTCATAACGAATCCGAATATGCACGGGCGGTGGCCAGCCATCTGGGCACCGACCACACTGAATTTATTGTGACCCCTGAAGAGGCACGCTCGGTTATTCCCCAATTGCCTGATATTTATGATGAACCATTCGCCGATGCCTCGCAAATTCCAACCTGGCATGTCTGCCGTCTGGCCCGGCAACAAGTGACGGTGGCCTTAAGCGGTGATGGCGGTGATGAAGGTTTCGGCGGTTATAACCGTTATCTGCTGGCGCGCTATGTGTTTCCGGCGTTGGGGGTGTTGCCGCTCCCTCTGCGGCAATCGCTCGGGCGCTGGCAAAATCGTACCGGGCACCAGAATGCCCGCCGCTTGCTTGAGGTCTGCGGGGCGGCAGATCCATCTGATTTCTATCGCCGGATTTTTTCCTATTGGCAGGATACGGCGGAGGTGTTGCAGCAGGGGCATGCCCCTGACGTTCCTTTGCCGGATTTTGGGCGCAATATCACCCGACATATGATGATGGCCGATACCGCCTTTTATTTGCCGGATGATATTCTAGCCAAGGTCGATCGCGCCAGTATGGCGGTATCTTTGGAAACCCGCGCCCCGTTGCTGGACCATCGGGTGCTGGAATATGCTTGGACTCTACCGGATAATTTCAGGATTCGTCAGGGCAAGGGTAAATGGATATTACGCAAGTTGCTGGCGCGTCATGTGCCAGAGGTTTTATTTGAACGACCCAAGCGCGGCTTCGGGGTACCGCTCGGGGCGTGGCTGCGCGGGCCGCTGGCACCGTGGATGCAGGATCTCCTCAGCCCTGAGACCCTGCAGCGGCAAGGGGTGTTTCGGCCCGAGGTGGTGACATCGATGGTCACCCAGCATATAGAGGGAACTCATGACTGGAGTTACCGCCTCTGGGGTTTATTGATGTATCAGTCATGGCACCGCCGCTGGATGGTCAAGGCTGAAATTTCACATAAGGCCAGCCGGGCCGGGTGAAATCAGGCCTGACAAAGGCCGTTGAAACGCGCTACACTCATGACCGCACGATCAAGCAGGAGCCAACAAGCATGACCGACCAGGAAAACAAGCCAAGTGTAACAACCCCCGCCTTTGATATCAGCAAGATCAAGGCCGAGGCCGAAACCCGCATCCGTGCCCTATGGGCCGGAGAGGTACCGCTGTTCCATGCTTTTTGGATCTACGGGTTTGCCGTGATCGCCGGGCTGGCCATTCTGGCAGCACCGTTTGATCTTCTGGGCAGTGTGATTAATCTGATCGGTCTGGCGTGGTCGTTATTTATGATCAAGCCGATCTGGCTGGCGGCTGATAAATATCAGGGGCCGCAGCATTGGGCGATTGCCGCCAAGATTGCCGTGGTGCTGGGTGGTCTGAGCACCTTGGCGACCCTGCTCAGTTAAGCAGAACACTGATCTTGATAACATGAGGAAAGGCGGCTTTCAGGGCCGCCTTTTTATTTACTCTGTTTGCTGATCAACCTTGTTTCCGGGCTGCCAGCAATTCCATGATTGAGAGGAATCCTGCGATATTGCCGTCTTCTTTCATCACCGGAATATGGCGAATATTTTTATCCGTCATCAAATCGATGACGGCTTCTACCGGATCACTTTCGTGGACAGCAATGATCTTGGTGGTCATGTAATCGCAGATATATGAGGTTTTGGCGTTATCGCCTTCGGCAGCGAAGGCTTTGACGATATCATGTTCTGAGAGAATGCCGATGCCATGACCTTCGCGATCCGTGACCAGCAGACAGGTGGAGTGGGTCATGCTCATGACATCAATGGCATCCATAATCGAGGCGTCTTCATCAATTTCACGGCGGTCGGGAATACGGGTGAGGACGTCAGCAATATTCATCAATCAGTACTCTTGGTTGGAGGTCTGGAATGTCAGGGTACAAACACAGGCGGATTTAGGAAACATTTTTTCATTTTTTTCATAATTTAAAAATGTTGCAGCAGGTATTTGTGAGCAAAATAGCCGATGACAAGCAACAATAATCCTGCGCCGTAGAGCGCCCAGAAATGCCACATCAGCTTTTGTGCCAGCAGGAACGGGATAAAAAACAGTAACGACAGCGGTACTGCTACCAGGATACTCTGGGCAAAACGTACGGTTTTGGCGGCGTCCTGATATTCAAGATAGGAAAAGGGCAGCACCAGCAAGGTTGCCAGCGGCAGGGCCATAATGAACCCGGCTAGTTCGGGTTTTTTCCCCGAAAGCCACGAGGCAAAGGCGATCAGACTGGCCGAAATACAGAGTTTCAGGGCAAAAATCATCGGGGGACTCCGGGCTATATTTGGTGGGGCGGCACTGTTATGGTATACGGGTGTATTCGTTCATTATCTCGGGGTGAATTGTAATGAATCTCGCAAGCGCACGCATCCGTTATCTGGTGTCCTGCCTCGCCTGGCCGACTATTTTTCTGATGGCTGTGGCCATTACCGCTATCGGCTTTGCCGCAGACTCCCCGGTTCTAGGATTCAATGTGGCTTATCTGACGCTGGCTGTGAGCCTGTTTGCGCTGGAACAAATCATGCCGCATGAGCGTGAATGGAATGTGGATGACGGTCAGACTTTTGCCAGTCTTGCCCACACCATGACCAGCAAGGGCACGGTGCAGACATTGTTTATTTTCAGTGCGGCGCTGGGGCTGTCTTCACTGATTGCACCTGCGGCTGAATCCGGTTACGGGATCTGGCCGCGTGACTGGCCGATCGTGGTGCAGGTGGTAATCGGTTTAGCGGCGGCTGAGTTCGGTTTGTACTGGGGGCACCGTCTGGCACATGAATGGCCGGTTTTATGGCGGTTTCATGCAATCCATCACAGTGTGGTGCGTCTGTGGATTTTGAATACTGGCCGCTTCCACTTTATCGATAGTTTGAAAAGCATTTTGATGGCGATGGGGATCTTAATGCTGCTGGGGGCGCCGATGGAAGTGTTCCACTGGGTGGCGGCGCTTACGGCCTTTATCGGCATGCTGACCCATTGCAATGTTGAAATGCGTTTTGGTCCACTTTCTTATATATTCAATACACCCGGCCTGCATCGCTGGCATCACAGCCGCGATCTGCGTGAGGGCAATAAGAACTACGGTGAAAATCTGGTGCTGTGGGACTTGCTGTTTGGCACATTCTTTAATGAAAACCGCCGTCCACCCGTCAATATCGGCATAGGCGAATATATGCCGCCCGGTTTCCTCCAGCAGTTGTTGTGGCCGTTTCGCGGTCGGCGGCGCTTGCACTCCGTAGCGGGTATGTCTGCGGGCCATACGAGCCTGCCGCCTCTAAATAGCCCGGCAGAATAGATTTAGCTCTTTGAATTTATTGATTAATCTTTTTATTGCCAAGTTGCAGGTCTTTATTGCATACCTATGAATGGTTGCAACAGGGGACAATCATGGCCAAGACCGCATTAATCACCGGGGTTACCGGGCAGGACGGACTGTATCTGGCGGCTTTGTTGCTGGCGAAGGGGTATCAGGTCCATGGACTGAGGCTCTATGATGCCGCCCCGCAAAGCCAGACCCTTGATGAGTTATCCCTACAGTTCCCGCAGCAATTTTTTCTCCATTATGGCGATATGGTTGACAGCGGCCTTTGGGTGCGTTTGCTGGATCAGATCAGGCCCGATGAAATATATAATCTCGCGGCTCTCAGTCAGGTCGGCATCAGTTTTGATTTGCCTGAGGCCAGTGCCCAGATCAATGCGTTGGGACCGCTACGCCTTCTGGAGGCGATCCGCGTACTCCAACGGCCCGTGCGCTTGTATCAAGCTTCAAGTTCTGAGATGTTTGGGAATGCACCTGCTCCGCAAAACGAAGATACGCCGTTTGCCCCGTGCAGCCCTTATGCGGCGGCCAAGCTTTATGCCTACTGGCTGGTGCGGACCTATCGTGACTCCTATGGTATTCATGCCAGCAACGGCATTTTGTTCAATCATGAAAGTCCACGTCGCGGTGAAGATTTTGTCACCCGTAAAATTACCAAGGCACTGGCGGCGATTTTAGCCGGTGACGATATAGTGTTGCGTCTGGGCAATTTGGCATCACAGCGAGACTGGGGCCATGCCCGCGATTATGTTGAAGGGATGTGGCGGATGCTGCAGCAACCTGTGCCAGATGATTATGTGCTGGCCAGTGGTGAAACCAGATCCGTCAGGGACTTTGTTATGGCCGCCTTTTCCTATGCCGGGATTGATCTGGTTTGGCGCGGGCAGGGTGTGGAGGAAACCGCTCTTTGTAAGCACAATGGGCGGGTGATGGTCGCGGTTGATCCGGCGTTGTTCAGGCCTGCTGATATTCACTGCCTGCGGGGCGATGCGGCCAAGGCCCGCCGCGTTTTAGGATGGCAACCGCACTATGATTTTATGTCCTTGGTGCGCGATATGGTCGATGCCGACCGGGCCGCTTTGTCATCACGTATAAAACAGGAATATACCGATGCTCTCGCTGCGGAATAAGCGAATTTGGGTGGCAGGTCATCAAGGGCTGGTCGGTCAGGCGCTGGCCAGGGCGTTGCCCGCCACGGGAGCTAGCGTGCTCACAGTTCCCCGCTCCGAACTTGATTTGCGCAATCAACAGGCCACGCGACACTGGTTGCAACAGCACAACCCCGATATGGTGATCGTGGCGGCGGCCACAGTCGGTGGTATTGGTGACAATCAGGTCCGCCCGGCGGATTTTCTCTACGACAATTTGATGATTGAGGCCAATATCATTCACGAAGCGGCACAGCTCGGGGTAGAAAAGCTGCTGTTTTTGGGGTCGTCGTGCATTTATCCGCGTGAGGCTGCCCAGCCGATTGCACCGGCGGCATTGTTATCGGGTCCGCTTGAGCCAACTAATGAAGCTTATGCTCTCGCCAAGATTGCCGGGGTCAGGCTGGTGCAATCCTATGCTAGGCAATATGGGTGCCGCTTTATCACGGCAATGCCGTGCAATCTCTATGGCCCCGGTGACCGCTTTGATCTGGCACGCTCTCACGTGATTCCGGCTTTGATACTGAAAATGCATCAGGCCCGACTGCGACAGCAGGCACAGCTCGAATTATGGGGTACAGGCCAGCCGTTGCGGGAATTTCTTTATGTTGATGATCTTGCTGCCGCTTGCTTGCGGCTGTTGCAGATCTATGAAGGTGACGCCCCCGTCAATATTGGCAGTAGCCTAGAAATATCAATTGCGGCGTTGGCAAAGCAGGTCGCGGTCACGGTAGGTTATCAGGGCGCGATCAGCTTTAATCCGGCGCATCCTGATGGAACGCCGCGCAAGATCCTCGATTCTACGGTGATGCGTGGTTTAGGCTGGCAACCATCTGTGCCTCTGGGGCAGGGGTTGGCATTGACCTATGAGTGGTTTTGCAATCATCAGGCCGAGGCTCGTCTTGTTGCCTGATCCACCTTTGTCGCCGGCGGTTATTCCTGTGATTCTTGCGGGCGGTGCCGGGGTCCGGTTGCAACCCTGGTCGCGGGCAACCTGTCCCAAGCCGTTTTTACCGCTGCGCGGTGGCAGTTTGTTGCAACAGACGCTGGCAAGGGTGCAGACTGCCGCGACGCTGATTGTCTGTGGGCGGGGTTGCAGCGCACTGGCGCAGGTACAGGCCCGCGCGATCTGTCCCCGCTATCGTTTGCTGCTCGAGCCTGAAGGTCGTAATACTGCGCCTGCCGTGGCTGCGGCCACAGCCTACATACTGCATCATTACGGGAGGCAGGCATGGATGCTGGTGATGCCTTCTGACCAGACGCTCTCCCCGGAGTCCGCCCTGATGGAAAGTGTCAATCATTATGTCAGTAAAGATTCTACCGGAATTGTGACGTTTGGAATTCGGCCGCGCCATCCGTCAGCACGTTTTGGCTATATACTGACTACGTCAGACGGCGTGATGTTTCACGAAAAGCCTGATCGGCGTACGGCGGGGACCTTGATCAAGGCGGGGGCATGCTGGAACAGTGGTATCTGGCTGGCGCGGGTGACGACGGTGGAAGAGGCCTATAAACTGTTGGCCCCAGAGATCTGGCATACGGCTGAACAGGCGGTGATTTATGCCAAGCACGAGGATCATCAGACCATTCTGGACCCGGGTTACTTTAACCAAATGGCCCCGGCTACGGTGGACCATCTGATCATGGAACAATATCCGCATATGGTATGCCAGACGCTGGATCTGCGCTGGCGGGATCTTGGGGTTTGGCCGTCTTTGCTGGCACATTTGTGCGGTTTTTAGGGGCTTGCTCCCGCGCTGCACACTCTTTTATTCTGCAAAGATGAAAAAGAAACCGATTCGTTTAATACCCTATCAATGTGGCTGTGGCGCGTTTTCAGCCGGGGCGGAAGCCGGAGCCTTGGCGTTGGCGCGGTCGGGGTTGGTTGAATCCTTGCGCGGGCAGGGGCTGGATATTGCCTGGTGGCGCGATCCGGAAACGGCCGAATATGATTACCGGGCGCTGGGGCTGAAAACCCGTCCGGCGGCGGCGTCACCTGCCCGTGAAGACGTGGTCTATTTCCACCTGACTCAACTGGCGCAGGATGTTGAAGAGGTTGTCCGCGGTGGCTTTCGCGCCGTGACAATTGGCGGCGATCATTCGATGGCGATGGGTTCAGTTGCAGGGCTGGCAAAAGCGAAAAATGCTGCCGGAAAAACCGGGCTGGTCTGGATTGATGCCCATCCTGATATTCACACGATGAAAACGTCGCGCCGCAAAACTTATCATGCGGTGCCACTATCATTTTTACTGGGTGAGGGAGGCAAAAAATTTGCGGCGTTGGTTGATATTTCTCCTGTGTTGAAGCCACAACATATTGCCTATGTCGGCTTGCGTTCAATTGATGAGCCGGAACTGCACCAGATTGCACGCTACAACATCAAGACTTTTACCAATGGCGATCTTGACCAGTTTGGTTTGAAGGAGGCCTTGACCCAGTCGATAGCGCATATCAGTAAAGGGACCAAGGCACGGTTTTTATCACTTGATCTGGATGGCATAGATCCGGCTTTTGCCCCCGGTGTGGGTACGGCGGTGCCGGGCGGGATTGAGGCACCGGCACTGTTAAAGCTCCTAAAAACGCTGGGGAGAAGAGCCGATTTTGATGTGATTGAAATTGCTGAATATAACCCGGCGCTGGACCACAAGGGCAAGACCGCTGCACTGGTCGACGATATTTTGGCGGCGCTGCTGGTTTAATCACCGACCTTGCGCAGGGTTAGAATTACGATTTCATCACCATATTCGATCTGTCCAGACATCTGCATTTTATCACCTTGGCGTGCCAGCCTTAGCACAGAGCGATAGGTGACAGGCTCCCGTGTGGGGGTACCGTTAGGGGCGGTCAGCAAAAAATCAATCCGGGCGTTGGCGGGGTCAGCCACCGAAAGCATCAGTACTTCCGTTTCATTCAGCACCGTAAACGTACTGCTCCAGAGAACATTATTGCCATCACGGCGGCTGGTCTGGCCGTTGCGGATTTCTGTGGTGCCGTCACTGCGCTTGACCAGCGGCCCGTCGTAATTGCTGGCGGATGACACCTGATAGACGCCGTCTAGGTCTGTGGTCATGCGGATACCCCCTAACCGCCTAGGCTAGCGCAGGAGTGGTTAAAAGAAAATAAGCGCCGGAGCGTGTTTTTGCGGGATTGAACCCTTATTTTTATGGTTGCGGGCCATAAAAACATTGACATAAGCCGCAGGGGTGATGTATGGTCTGCCTGTAAAAATAATAAGAAAGACTTATGTTTTGACCAAGTTAACAAATAAATCAGCTACTTTTGGTGATCGGGACGACCTGAGCGGGGCGGCGTATGTTGAGCGCCTGCGCGATCACCTGCTTACGATTGATGCGCAGGATATCCAGTATTTCGATTTGAAGCAGCTGGCTGAAATTCAGGCCCGCTATCGTAACCGTGTGCGGGTGATGGTTCATCATTATCGCCGCTGGCGTGCTGATTATGAACGCGAGCAAGACCGGATCGAGAAAGTTTACCGTGCCTATGAAGGAATTTTTGTCCGTCGTCAGCTGGCCGATTGCTGGCAGCTTTATCTGACGGTCAACCGAGATTATCACGAATTACGGCGTGTATATCTGGCAAATCTTCGCCAGCCTCCCCACAGGCGCGCCGTGTCGTGATAGTACAGAACCGGTTTCCCCCGGTTCAGCTTGATGACCCCACACACAAGCGGAAAGCCCCCTGATCGTAAGGTCGGGGGGTTTTTCTTGGTTATGGATGCGGGGGATGGTAAACGGGCGCAACCAAGAAGGAGCTTATGGCACAGGGCTGCCGCCTGCTTGATAATCCGACAGGGGTGCCAGACAGGAGTGCTTGATTAAGGCAGTTTGATCAGGGCGGTCGAGGTCGAGGGGGGACCCATGACCGGATGGCGCGGGGCGCTTCTGAAGATATGCTCAACCAGTCCATGCTGGTCAAAATAGCCGTTTGCTGTGGTCAGACCACACATCCCGGCCAGCTGAGTCATTTTCTGCGGCAGTGGCTTGATCGATGACATCATCAGTAATTCGTCACCGATATCAAAAGCGAAATTACGGACATAGCCGTTGGGTTCGGTAATGGTAAAACGCTGTGATTTAGTGAAGACCAGATTATGTGCAACCTGACTGGCCTTTTTGTGCCACTGCATTTCGTAGCGGAAATTATTCGGGTGCGGATCAAATCCTTGGATACCTGTGGTGTGATCAGCAATGATTTTCATGATATTTTTCATGAACGGAGCCAGTGATTGATCATAGGCCCGGTCAAGGCTGTCATGCCACTGGTTGGTATCGTAACCAAGAATGACATAGCCATCATCACCGGCGAGATCGCGGCAGGCACTGAGCATGCTCTGCATGTCTTGATCGGGGAAGCCGTTAAGTGGGGCGTTATGCAGGTTGGTCACCAGACCGCCGGTCAGGAACACCGCTGCCTTGCCCTTGGCGGGCACAACCGTGCCAGCATCGCGGAAATCCATTTCGTAATCATCAACCGATTTTACGCGGCGGCACAGGATGCGTGACTGTTTCAGAACGCCACGGGCTTGCGTGTTAAAATCAGCACTAAGGTCGATCAGACTCACCGCTTTGAGGTTCGGCAATTTCTCGAGGATCGGATATTCCTTGCGGCTGAAAGAGGAGGCCGGGCCGGGCCCGACGACAATCGCGTGCTCTACATCCTGCAAGTTGCCAGCGATGGCATCGCGGTTGATAGAGAGGAGATTAATCTCACCGTGGTAAGGATAATAGTGGCGGTTGGCATGGGTAAATTGCTCAAACAGCTTGCCACCGCCGTTTTGATAGGCGATTTCCCCGGTGTGTCCCTGAACCCTGCGTGCGAACAGGTCCAGAGCAACTTTCGTGACAAGTTTGTCAAAACTCATGGCTTTGCCATTACCGCTGCCTGCGTGTTAAATCTCATTGTTATGCATCAACCCTTGGCTTTGCGTGCCGGGGTTGCTGTCGTTGCCGTCGTTATACTGTGAGCGCGTTGCCACATATCGGCGAATTGTGTCCGATAGGCCTCGGCAATCGCGGGGTAGTCCATCACGATGACAGTTGGTTCAGATTCAAAAACAATCGTCGCCAGTTTGTCGCCGTACACATAAAACGGTACAGATGCGAACAACTCCTTGGGAATGCCGCGATATTCCGCGTAATCAGCGCCGGGAATATAATCATCGCCTTCGCGAACCAGAATTTTGTAGTGCAGATCCGGCAGGTTTTTCATGCGCTCGATATGGGTGTCGGCAAAGTCGCCGAGATATTTGACGAACAGGCGTTCATCCACATTGCTGACCAGAATTTCGCCTTTATAATCCTTGACGGTTTGGTAAATGTCTTCATAAAAATCAACCAAACCTTCATGACCTTTAAAGGTGCGGATGTCGCCACTGCGCAGACGGACACCGTCAAGACCAATAAACTCGATACCCGATGACTCAAATGTTTTGCGGATGGTCTGCAGAGTACTGGCGCGCGGCGTGCTCTGGCCGTTCTCAATACTGCCGATCGACGTTGATGAAATTCCTGTCCGTTCCGCCAGTTCGCTCTGGCTCCAGTTGAGAATTCCGCGTGCGCCGCGTATTTGTGCTGTTGTGATGCTCATTTTACCCTGCGAGTGTAATGGTAGCGCCCTGTAAAAGCTTTTAAAAAATCCAAGCCGGACTTGGTCTTTCGTGGAAATTAATAGCTGACTATGGGCATTTTATGCAAACAAAAAAATCAAATTTCCCATAATTTTTTTTATTGACTAAATCTATAAATTATGAAAAAAATAAGCCTAACTTATAAATTGATCAAGTTAACGGGATTTCTCTAGAACTGGTTCGTTCTTATCCCCACACACAGCCCGCGAACGGGTCTATTTTTAAGTCTCCACACAAAACATAAAAGAACCTTCCGGCGTTCCCCACCCCGGAAGGTTTTTTTATGGGGAGCTTGTTATTCCGGGGGGAGAGGGCTCCCTTGGCCCCGCTTGCACAGGCTGATATAAAGGAGCCGTTACGCTCTGCCGTCCGCATTATCCTGTCAGGAGCCGCATGGACACCTATCTCGACCAGCTGGAAGCTCAATCCATTTATATCCTGCGCGAGGCCTATAGCGGCATCCATCCTTTGGCCATGCTGTGGTCGATGGGCAAGGATTCGACGGCCTTGTTGTGGCTGGTGCGTAAGGCGTTTTATGGCCGGGTACCATTTCCGCTGGTTTTGCTCGATACCGGGATGGAACTGCCTGAGGTGTATGAGTTTCGTGACCGCCTTGCCCGGGAATGGTCATTACCGGTGATAAATGAGCCGTGCCCGCCCGAGGCCGATATGGATCCGACCTTGCCCCCGGCGACCAGGGCGGCGATGAGAAAAACCGAGGGACTCAAGAATATTCTTCGTCGGGAAGGCTATAAGGGGATTATCAGCGGAATTCGCCGCGATGAGCAGGCCTTGCGCGCCAAAGAACGGATTTTCTCGCCACGGACACTCGATGGCAGCTGGGATTTTCGCGATCAACCTGCCGAGTTCTGGGACCATTATACCTTACGGGTTCCTGAAGGGACTCATATTCGGGTTCATCCTCTCCTGCACTGGACAGAGCTGGATGTTTGGCATTACACCCGCCGTGAAAATATTCCGTGCGTGCCTTTGTATTTTGCCCGTAACGGCCATCGTTACCGGTCGCTTGGAGAAAAAAACATCACCTTCCCGATTGATAGTGAGGCTAGTTCTCTTGATGACATTATTACGGAACTGGAACAGACCCGGGCGTCCGAGCGGGCAGGCCGGGCGATGGATCATGAGTCCGAGGATAGTTTCGAAATTCTCAGGACGCGGGGATATATGTAATGGGTCACGATCTGCCTTTATCCTTTGTGGTTGTGGGCCATGTTGATCATGGCAAATCAACCCTGATCGGGCGTTTGTTGTTTGATACCGACAGCTTGCCGGATGGAAAGCGCGACGAATTGATCAAGGCTGCACAGCGTCGCGGCGGGGCCGGTATTGAGTGGTCATATCTGCTCGATGCCTTTCAGGCCGAACGTGATCAAAACGTCACAATTGATATGACCCATATCCAGTTTCAGACATTACGTCGACGCTATGTGATTATTGATGCTCCCGGCCATCGTGAGTTTTTGCGGAACATGGTCTCAGGTGCGGCCACCGCCGATGCGGCGGTGTTGGTGGTGGATGCCAAAGAGGGGGCCCGTGAACAATCACGCCGCCATGCCTACATCCTGCATTTACTCGGAATTCGCCAGGTGGTGCTGGTGATAAACAAGATGGATCTGGTCGGTTATGATCCGGAAATTTTTTATCAGGTCAAGGCGGATATGCTCTCCTATCTGGGGTCATTGGGGATTATGCCCGCGCATACCATCCCGGTGGTGGCACGTGAGGGTGATATGGTGGTGTCTCGTACCGGGCCGATGGATTGGTATCAGGGACCGGCTTTATGCGAAGCCCTCGATGGGCTGGAGCTTGCGCCGTTGCCGTTAGCGGTACCCTTGCGCTTTCCGGTGCAGGATGTCTATAAATTTGGTGATGACCGCATCATTGTGGGCCGGGTGCAAAGCGGTGTAATTCGGCAGGGTGATATGGTTGTGATCTCGCCCACGGGCGAGCGGGCGCAGGTGACGTCCTTGCGGGTTTGGCCTGATGACTCCGCTAAAATAATTGCGCGGGCGGGCGAGTCTGTCGGTTTTACTCTCGACCAGAATTTATATGTCGAGCGTGGTCATGTAATCAGCCATGTTGAAAACCTCCCGATATTGTCGTCGATTTTGCGCGCTACAATTTTTTGGTTGTCGTCAAAGCCGCTGCAGCTGGGCAGCAGCTATACTTTACGCTGTGCCACTCATGAGTGTCTGGTGACAGTGCAGTCAATTGAGCGTGCGATAGATACGCAAGATCTGGCCCGGCTTGATCTGCGCGAAGCTGTAACCAAAGGCATGGTGGCCGAGGTTATTCTGCGCAGTCGTGACCGGATCCCGGTCGATAGCTACGGCGAGCATGTCAGTACCGGGCGGATTGTGCTTTCCGAAGGGTTGGAGATCGTGGGTGGCGGCATATTGCATATGGAGGATATTGTCTCGGCCCAACGGCCGTTGACGCATCAGGCGGCTAATCTTTTTGCGGTCAGCCATATGGTTTCCTATGAAGAACGGATTCGTAAATACGGTCATCAGGGGGCGATATTTTGGCTGACAGGGTTGTCTGGTGCCGGTAAATCAACTTTGGCCATGATTCTAGAGAAGGAATTGATCGAGCGCGGTTATGGTTGTTATGTACTGGATGGTGATAACGTCAGGCGAGGTCTGTGCGCCGACCTTGGTTTTTCCATTGATGATCGCGCCGAAAACATCCGTCGGGTGGGTGAAATGGCGGCTTTGATGTCTGATGCGGGTCTGGTGGTGATCACCTCTTTCATTTCTCCCTTTGCCGCGGATCGTGAGCGGGCACGGGCGGCGGCTCCCGCGCGTTTTCATGAAATTTATGTCAGGGCCGATATCGCTGAATGTGAAAAACGCGACCCCAAAGGGTTGTATCGCAAGGCCCGTGCGGGTGAAATTTCTGATTTTACCGGTATCGGTTCGCCTTATGAGCCACCGGAAAATCCTGATCTGGTTATTGATACGGCTCTAAGCAATATTGATGAATGCGTCAACAAAATGTTGAATTATATATGTCACCATATCACTTTGGTGGCAGAACAGGAGAGTCACCGTGCATTCTGAGGCTAGTTTAAAGCTGCTCCGTCATCCGCAGGCGCTGTGCAATATGGTCAGGCGCATAGCAATCGCTGCCGGAGATATTACTCTGCAATATTTTGATGAAGCCGGGATGGATCAGTCAAATGTTGAGTTGAAATCCGATGGTTCGCCTTTAACCAAGGCTGATACCGAGGCTGAACATTTCATTACGGCCGCCTTGCATCAGTTGTTACCGGATGTGCCGGTCATTGGTGAGGAGTCGATGGCGCGCGGCGAGATTGTTTCGATTAGTGGGTATGATTATTTTTGGCTGGTCGATCCTCTTGATGGCACGATCCAGTTCAAGAACGGTAATCCTGAATATACTGTCAATATAGCCCTCATTCATAAGGGGCAGCCGGTAATCGGGGTTGTCTATGCTCCGGCTTTGGGAGAGTTATATGCAGGCTGCGGTGCGGGCACTGCCTTGCGTTGGTTGCAGGAAACGGACAAGGAAAAACTGATCAAAACCAGAACACCGCCGCATGGTGGATTGACTGTAGTGAGCAGTAAAAATCATGGTGATCTTGGAAAGCTTGATCATTTTCTCTCCGCGCACAAGGTGGCCAAGCGCATCGCTGTCGGCAGCTCTCTCAAAATTTGCTGGATTGCTGCGGGCAAGGCAGATTTGTATCCCCGTTTTGGCCAGACATCAGAGTGGGACACAGCGGCTGCGGATGCCATTTTGCGTTCTGCCGGGGGCGTGGTTGAGAATATGGACGGCCAACCCCTGATTTACGGTAATCACGGAACAGATTTCAGAAATCCTGAATTTATCGCGCGCGCTCTAAGTCTTGCGCTGGCGTAGACAGGGACTAGTAGCAGGCCTTGGCCAGTTCCTGTGCGGCTTGTTCTATGCCTTTAATATCGAAATGAACACCCTGCACGCTGTCACCAATAGGAACAATTTCAAAGCTCAGTCTGTTTTTATTGTTCATTTGGCGCACAAATTCAATGGCGTCAGGGACGAAAATAGCCTGACGGTCCGTTGATACTTGCCATTTATCTGCAATTTTGTCGTCAGAATCTATCCGGTATGTAATATCAAGCCCTTGTTTCATGACGGCTTGTGTGGCCTTGGTGACAGGAGTTTTCCAGTCGAGGAAAGCCTCGGTTTTCCCTGGTGTACATTGAATAATAAAATGGACATGGCGTTCTGTGCCACTGGCGGACTTGATAGTATTGATGGACTCGCTGCGTAGCGTAGTTCTGGCCTCACCAAATGTTGTGGTGGATTTTCCTACCTGCCAGAAACCAATCGAAGTAAGAATTTCCTGTTCTCTTTTAGCCTTTTCTGGATCTAGGTAGCCCAAGTCTCCAGCCATTTGGTCATAACAGGTAATGCGCACTGTGCGGTCCTGCAGGCCGGCGCAGCGTTTAATGTCTTCCTTCAGATTGTATAGTACGGTTTTGCTGCTGCTCGCCGGATCGGCACCATCTGCATCGGGGGCTGTCTCGGCGGCAGGGGGGCTTTCCGGTACGGGAGCGGTGTCTTGCGCCCGGGCATTCGAATAGGTTGTTACAATCAACGCACAAAGGGCTATTACAATACCTGATCTAACTAACATGTTAATCTCCGTCTATTCGCAAAACATCTGATTGATGAATCCAGAATTACTCGATAATCGGGCGTGGCTCCTGACGGAACTTTTCAGGATCCAGTTTGCCCGATTTTTCAAATATTGTACAGTTGCGCCCTGTTTCCTTGGCCTGATAAAGAGCTTTATCGGCGCGGTCAAGGATGCCTTGGACATTATGATCGCCGGGTTCGATAAATGCCCCGCCGATCGAGGTTGTAACAATAATCTCCCCTTGGGGGGCCGCGCATTTAATGGGTTTTTCGCCAATCGAACGGCGCAGACGTTCGGCAATGAATTGTGACATGTCTTCACTGGTATCGGGCAGGATGGCCACAAACTCTTCGCCGCCCAGACGTGCGACCAGATCAACGCTGCGTAGGCTGTCTTTGAGCCGGAAGGCTACAGTTTTCAACACTTCATCGCCGACGCCGTGACCATAGGTGTCATTCACTTTCTTGAAATGGTCGATATCCAGCAACAGGGCGCAGAAATGCTTTTTCGCTTCGAGATTTTTTTCGATCAGTTTTTGCAGGTGCACTTCCATGTAGCGGCGATTATAGAGGCCGGTTAAAGGGTCGGTCAGGGCCATCGAGAGGCTAACCTGATAATTGGCCTGTAGCCGGTCTTGGAAGCGGCGACGGCGGATCTGGGTGCGGGCCCGTGCCAGAATTTCGTTCCTGTCGACCGGGCGGATGACATAGTCGTGGGCACCGATTTCAAGACCCCGGGCCACGCGGTCGAGGTCGTCATCAGTGGCGATCATCAAGATGGGAACCGCCCGGGTGCGCTCGTTTGACTTTAAGTGCGAACACAGGCGCAGGCCGTCTTCATTTTTCAGGTTGAGGCTGATGATGATCAGGTCGAAATCATGTTGCGAGACCAGCTCCATGGCCTTGATTCCGCTATCGACCGGCACCACGATGTCATTATCGCGGTGCAGGGTCTCGGCGATCTTGTCGGCTTCGAAACTCTGGTCATCAACGACCAGAACCCGGGCCTCTTCGACCGGCTCGTTCATCACATTCGAAGTACCCTCGGCAATGCCTAACTGGCTGGCGGTGTTTTCGCGGTTGCGCCATTCATCCACGGTCATTTTCAGACGTACCAGTGACCGAACTCTGGCCATCAGGGCAGTATCGTTAAGCGGTTTCGAGAGGAAATCATCGGCTCCGGCTTCAAGGCCCCGCACTTTATCAGTACTGTCGGTCAGGGCGGTGACCATCACCACCGGGATATGGGCATAGGCCGGATTTTGTTTAATCCGGCGGCAGACTTCAAAGCCGTCCATCCCCGGCATCATCACATCCAGCAAAATAATATCCGGACTGTCTTGTGCAACACGTTGCAGGGCTTCTTCGCCACTGGTGGCGGTCAGCACGTCGTAATACTCGCTGCTCAGCTTGGCTTCAAGCAGCTTTACGTTCGGCAGGATATCATCAACGACGAGAATACGCGCAGACATGATGTGCCCGATCCTTGGGTTTTGTTTATTTCAGGTATTTGTGAACGACTTCCATGAAGTGCGTCACCGAAATGGGTTTGGAGATATAGTCTTCACAGCCCCCTTCACGAATTTTTTGTTCATCGCCCTTCATCGCAAATGCGGTGACGGCGATCACGGGAATATCTTTCAGGTCATCATCGGCTTTCAGCCAGCGTGTCACGTCCAGTCCCGAAACTTCCGGCAACTGAATATCCATCAGGATCAGGTCGGGTCTATTCTGGCGGGCGATATCCAGAACATCTTTGCCGTTCCGGGTTTCAATCGTGTTGATGCCGTGTGCCTCAAGCAGATCATGAAAGAGCTTCATATTCAGCTCGTTATCTTCGACCACCAGGACTGTTTTCGCCATATTGGATACTCATTTGCTGTAGACAAGGGAATGACACGACCAAATGCGCCAGCCAACCCTTTGTTTTCTCCCGGCTTTCAGGATAACCGGGCAAGGTTTGCCAAACAGTTAAATTTAGAGCGTTTGCACCGGGAAGTCGAGCGCTGATCACGTCAGTGCTTATGGAATTAAGCGAAACATTTTGCGCTTGGGGTTTTCCTGAGGTGGTTCAGATTTGTCAGGCTTACCGGGGTTTTCGAGCTTCGCCGGGGTTTTGTCGTCGCAAGCTGGCCCTGCAATATTCTCGAGCGCCACCAGTTTTTGGGATACGGAAAATTCACCGTAATCGACCGTCATGTCGCTGATGACGCCATTGTCATGGAGGATCACATCCATTTCATAGTCGGCTTCGGGGCCGGTGCTGGCCAACGGGAAAAAGGCCATGCGGGCCCGCCTGGCCGGTGAATTGATCAAGGTGGTGTCAATGGCCGGGCCCGGTTGCAGGGTCGCCATGACGTTGACGGCTTTGCCGACTACGGTATTGATTTCAATCGGGCCTTCTTCATCACTGCCATCGAAGACCACGGCGCTAAAAATTTTCTGTCCTGTGCGGATATTTTTCATCATCGCCGCGGTATGGGCCATCGGGAACAGGCTGCCCGCGGGCATCTCAAAGCTGAGGCCCACCGGTTGGGAGTAGGTGACCACCCCTTGTCCGTTCTGGTTGCGGGCGACACTGCCGCGCAGTTCCTGATACAATTCGCCGTCGCGTTTGCGGCGTGAACTAAAATCAAAACTCTGCCCGTCGAGTGTCTCATAGGTGGTGAAGTCGCTGGTAATCTGCATGGGCGCGCTGTCGGAGTATTCGTAATAGAGATTGAAGCGGTGATCGGTCGACCAGGCTTCGCACGAGGGCAGCAGCGAAAAATACATCTGGCCGTGAATATTGAGAATCTGTGAGGAACTGCGGCGGGAAATCATCTCGATATTATAAATGGCCTTGTGCGGGGCCAGCACCTCGCGGGCGGTACGGTCCAGTCGCTCACCGGCCGTCGCCGGTGTGACACATAATTGAGGTGTGACACTCAGCAGCAACAGAGCCAGAACCAGTTTGAAGGCGAGATAACGCATGCAGGATCACTCTTGATCAGGGCCGATGATGTTATTGATCATAGGCCATTCATCACGGCTCGGGTAGGGCTGACCGGGTATTTTTTGATCAGGGCCTGACGGCTATTTTTGCCGGAGGGCGGGAACTGCCGTGCGGGTGGCGGGGGCACCATTCATCTATCTTACTGATAAATAATAATAATTTATCCAGATCCCAACTGGCATGACCTTCGCAATACCTGTTTTATGGGTGTGGCGTACAAAAAAACAGCGTCACGAAACGAGTTGTTAGGGTGAATCTAAAATGACAGCAGAGATCGTCAAAAGCAGGGAAATTACTGTGGCCGCCGCTGTGGCGGGGGCCGCATTAACAGGGATCACGTTGACCGGGGACGCACACCGGACAAACGGCACCAGACCAAGCAAAACAAATAATAAAAAGAATAAGGCCGCCAGACAGCAAACGCTGGCCGGTCTCGAATATAAACCTGCGGATGCGCAGGCCTTGTTTGATGTGTTGGAGCAACACCAGCGCGAAAAAGAAGGCTGGGACCGCAGCATGAGCGCGACATTGGCGCTGCTCAAGCAGGCCCACAATATGGTCGAACAGGCCGAAACCCGCATCTTCGAACAGGAGCAACGAATTCGCCAGCTTGAAAAGGTGGCTACCACCGATGAACTGACGGGTTTGTTGAATCGTCGTGGTTTCTATGATGCCTTCACGGGTGAAATTGAGCGCTGCAATCGCGGTCTGGTACAGGGCGGGTTGCTGGTGCTGATCGACCTTGATAATTTCAAAATGATCAATGACACCTATGGCCATCTGGCCGGGGATGCGGCGCTGCGTCTGGTAGCACGTACTTTGAAAACTGAAATTCGCGCCATGGATTGCGCAGCCCGCCTCGGCGGTGATGAATTCGTGCTCCTTCTCTCCCACACCAGCAAGCGCGACGCGGCTTCCCGTGCCCAGACGATCGGGTGGAAGCTCAACAACCTCTCACTGGCTTGGTACGGCGAAGAAATTCCCGTCCGGGCCAGTCTGGGGCTGAAGGATTTCTGCGCCGGGGATAAAGCCGAGATGATATTCAATGCTGCCGATGCCGGCCTTTACCAGCAAAAAGAAGTACGCAAAGGCAGCAGAGAATCCTCCTCTACTACGATGTGTAACCCCACCACGGAGGAGCAGTCCGTGATGGCCTAAGAGAGTCATAACCCAAGAGAAAGACATAACAGTTTTCGCCTGCCACCCTCCCTAACCGTGAACCCAAACCCCGGCAGGCGATTCCCCCGGCCCGGTCAACGACCCCAAACGTTGACCGGGCCAATTCTTTTTAAGGTCTGGCCGGTCAACGACCCCAAACGTTGACCGGGCCAATTCTTTTTGTGCGGCGTCACGCTACGCTGCCTTTGCTATTGGCCATACCCTTGGCTAGACTGACTCGGTAACAGGATTAATAACAAGGAAGGGTGTTTATCATGCAGCGTTATTATTATGATTTTAAGGTCTTGTTCATGGCAGGGCTGATGATGATGGCTCCGGTGGCGGCACAGGCGGCGGCTGACCCTATGGCGGTGAAATTTGCCCGTCAGGTTGTGCAGGTCTGTCCGGGGGCGTGGGACAAGCCGGATTGTCTGACCATTCTTTCCCATTCCAATTATATGATGCTGGCCAATTATGGTGCGGCCCTGCAGGAAAGTAATCAGACGGCGGCAGCGGAAAATCTGAAACAGCATTGTGCTGCTGCGACCGCGCACCGCGAACAGGCCTTTCCTGCCTATGCCATGCGCAGCGCCTTTGTTGAATGTGCCAACACCATCTCCGATATCAGCGACCAGACCGGACTGCGTCCCCATCAGGACTTGTACCAGTTGCTGGTGCTGCCGGTTTACTGCCTCGATGGTCACGCCACCTGTCCGATGATCGAAAAATCTTTGCAGCGTTATAAGTAAGCGCCGCTCAAGGCAAAAGAGGCCGCCGATTAGTGCGACCTCTTCATCTTATTAATGTGATGAGTGTTTAGCCAATTGTAGAAGAACGAAGTTTTTATTAATTGAAATTCAAGCTTTCGCTGAAGTGACGATTAAGAGAATCATGAGCCGGATGCTCAATAACCTAAGGGGTCATAATCCGTTTCAGCATAGTTTCCTGAATTGTCCTTGGGATTTTGCTTCGTATAATAACTCTGCTTGCAATTTGTACAATGCCAGCAATCATGCCAATCTTGCAATCTTATGAGTTTTTCGTCTGCATCGTGGCATCTTTGGCAGAAAGGACCTTCGTCATTTTTCCAGTAAACGCCATTTTTAAAAGCCAATTCCTTTTGTAGCTTTTGAGTGTTTTCAAGATCTTGAATCTGTGTCTTAAGAACCATGTTCTCGGCTTGTAAATCAAGAGCTTCCTGTTGTAATTGCAGCAAAAATTTTTGCAATTCCATGCTTGATGCCTTGTCCGCAAGATCTCTTGCATCCTGAACTAATTCAAATATTTTCCTTGCGGTACTTGCAAGCGCAGCACCCGTTGTTATTGTTTCAAGCACTTTTCTTCTCCGCCATTTCCACCTTGATCGGCGGCACCACTTTCAGGTGCAGGTCTTTTAATTGCTGCGGGGTCGGGTCGGTCGGGGCGCACATCATCGGGTCTTCGTAGGCGCCGTTCATCACGAAGGCATAAACCTCGCGTAGGTTTGGTTCGTTGGCGAGGATCATCACGATGCGGTCGATACCGAACGCGCAGCCGCCGTGCGGGGGGGCGCCGAAGCGGAACGCATCAAGCATGCCGCCGAATTTTTTCTCCAGCACATCGCGGTCATAACCGGCGAGCGCGAAGGCTTTTTCCATGATCTCGGGTTTGTGGTTGCGGATGCCACCCGAGGCCAGTTCGTAACCGTTGCAGACGCAGTCATATTGCGTGGCGACGACGGCGAGCGGGTCGCCGTTCAAGGCCTCAAGTCCGCCTTGCGGCATCGAGAACGGGTTGTGCGAGAAATCGATCTTTCCGGCTTTTTCATCCATTTCATACATCGGGAAATCAACGATCCAGAGGAATTTATAGACGCCTTTCTCGCGCGCACAGGCGTGGCCTGCGGGCAAGTCATCGCAAATCTTGTCGCGGGCGCGGCCTGCAAACTTGGCGGCTTTGCCTTCCATGTCGCAGATGAAGAAGATTGCATCGCCATCTTCAAGTCCGGCGATTTTTTTGAGGTCTTCCTGCGCGGCAGGCGGCACGAATTTCGCAATCGGGCCTTTGCCTTCGCCACTTTCAATCAGAATATAACCCAGACCCGGGGCACCTTCGCCGCGCGCCCAGTCATTGAGCTTGTCGAAGAAGCTGCGCGGTTGGCCGCCGACTTTGGGCGCGCGAATGGCGCGGACGACGCCGCCTTTGTCGATCACGCCTTTGAAGGCGTTGAAGTTCACATCATCGCGTTTGAACACGGAGGTGACATCGCATATCACCAGCGGGTTGCGCATATCCGGCTTGTCGGAGCCGTATTTCAGCAGCGCATCGGCATATTTCATGTTCGGCAGCCATTCAACCTTGTGCGGCGTACCTGTCCA
>JAMPXY010000083.1 GCA_023700945.1 Alphaproteobacteria bacterium
AATCGAGCATTAACGTCGCCTGCCTGCAAGACGGGCCAAGGATTGGGCCCAGCTTTTCAGGGAGGCGACAAGCCACATTCCTCCCAGCCACAGCAAACCCACGCCTGGCAATAAGTTAAACCACCCTCGATCAACAATGGCATCAGAAGGCCGCTCGGGGTTGTAGAGAACGGCAACCTCATCACCGCGTTCCGCGGATGGCGGATTACTGCCTACATTGTCACTAAATTCAACATCCTTACCATCCTGTGTGGTAAAGCCAATCACCGGGTAATAGGTAGTGCCCTCGCTATCTGATTTTGATATCAGTCGTACCACCTCGCCTCGCGTCTTGACCGCATGCAATTCAAATCCACTTTGTTTATTATAAAAATAATACCCTCCAACAATCATCGCGGTAGCCAAAATTATATAAAGAGGGCTCCAGATCGCCATAGCGCGATCATGCTGTAACAGAAAATCGTTGATCTCCCGAGGCGTCAATAACACGCCTTTCTCTGCAGAGTTTCCGGTAGAAACCTGTATTGTCTTTTTCAGATTTAGACGTTTTCGAAACTGCTCGCGTGTTTCCCACATACTTTTTGGCTTGATGATTTTAGCGAGCCTGATGCCAATAAATCCCAAAATCAACGCTAGTGCACCCAACAACGGCAATCCCAGGTCCAGACCACGCAGAGCCTCTTTCGTGATAAAAATCCCCGGGGCCAAACAGATCAAGCCAAAGATAAACAAGGCGTATGAAGGCTTTTCTATACCCTCATAATCATCCGGCTTCAGACCTATCATCACTTCGGTGCCCGGCATATTGCCCGGTATCCAGTTGCTGGCATCTTTGCTCCGCACCCTCAATAGCCGCCCGTCAGGCGCCATATACTCATAAACCGGATAGAACATGGTAGAGAAAGCACGCGGCTTGACCGTTGAGGGCTGTGCGTTACCGCGCGACTGTCTTTGCGCCCGGCCAGCAAAAAACATCAGAAATAAAAACAGACTGCCCATACCGATGCAGGCCAGCGGTACAATCATATTGTGCCAGAAGATATCTATGATGAAATGGCCGTGATCATCACGGTCATACAGTATATTGACCCTGTCACCAACATCGAATTGCCGGGAACTCACGTGACTTTTGTGTTGTTGCACGGTTCTTGATCCATCCATGAACTCCACCACCGGCGTATAAGACGTATCACCCTCGCTATCAGTATATTCTTCAATCCGAATAACCGTTGCCTGCGCTGCTAGTCCATTTGTCTTCAGATTATAATAATCATAGGCAAAATAACTGCCGATCCCGATAAAGATCAGGGGAATACCAAGGAAGAGTAAAATCACAAACCCAGCAGCCACAGCATTCCCGGGCGTTTTGGTCACAGAGGACTCACGCTCGGAAGACCGCAAACCCTGACGCTGCACAGTTTGTGTATCATCGCTTTGATTAATAGTTGTTACAGAACGATCACCATATAACTCGACAATCCTTGCCTTGACCCGGGGGCAGCGAAAACGCTGCCATACCGGGTAACCGCTCATCGCGACCCCAATACTTAAAAACACCAGACCCATAAAGACAAGCATCAACTGGCTGACGGCACCCATCGTCTCAAAAATGAAACCGATCATAAAAAGGCCTCTTGTTGCTAACTGCCCTGGCGCGCCAGATAAAGTTCTGGGTTAAGGGCCTCGGTACCGCGCCGTACTTCGAAGTGTAATTGTGGACCTTCAACCGACCCAGTTGACCCGACGGTGCCAATCGACTGACCCCGATTGATGGTCATACCTTTGGCCGCAATCACACTGTCAAGATGACCATAAGCCGTCATCCAGCGATCCGCATGGCGGATCAGTACCAGATTGCCATAACCTGGCAAATCATCGCCGGAATAAGCCACCACGCCGTTTTCAGCCGCCCGTACCGGGGCTCCCTGCGGCGCGCGGATATTAATCCCATCATTCGAACGGCCATCAGCCTTCGGGCCATACCCAGAAATCACCGGACCATCAACCGGCCAGATAAATTGACTACCTGCCCGTGCCGGAACATGCGCCGAAGCCACATCAACTGATTTTTGTGAAGGCGCGGATGATGGTGTATCCGTCTGCGCGGGTGCGCCTAATGACTCAGCCCTCACCGGAGCCGGCGAAGACAGAACCTCACGTTCGACCGAGGCCGGAGCCGCTGCCGCCATCTCAACCGCCGGTTCGTCATAAACACCGGATTGATGGCGTTTTTGCCCCGCGACCCGGGGCGTGGCAGATGCCTGACGCTGTGCCAGCATTTCTGATGTCATCAAAGGTGGCGGTGTTTTCAGTGCCGGAGGCAATCGCACAGAGTCTCCGGCCGCCAGTTTATAAGGCGCCTGCAGATTATTCATGCGCGTCAACTGGCTTGCGCTGACATTAAACATACGCGCTACCGCCTCAACCGTATCACCGTCTTTGACACTGTAACTTTGCGGCGGCGTCAGCTTAAGACGCGTCCCCTGTGCCAGCGCATAAGGCGGTTGCAACTGGTTGACGTTAATCACATCTTGCAGCGCCAGATTATAACGCTGTGCCACATTATAAACCGTATCCCCCGCCAGCACGGTATGCATCCCTAAACTTTGCGCGCCGCCACTTTGGCCGTAATGGACAAAAGAGGCATTAGTCCCGGATGATGAAGCCGTTTTGTCTGTCGTCAGGCAACCCGACAACAAGCACAACGAAACCAATATCAATCCGTGCTTTAGCATGCCATCACCGCTTGCCCGGCACCGATATCGACCTCAGCATCTTCCGGTACCACTTCCGGTAACAGCGGTACAAACCGCACCGGTGCCAGATCCCGCAAGGCATAGGTATCTTCTGATTCCTTTTTATAAAGGCGCAAGACCTGATCGCCGATATCACCGACCGGCACCACCATCAACCCGCCGACCTTCAATTGATCGAGCAAAGCCTGTGGCGGCTTGGTACGGGCGGCAGCCGTCACTATAATCCGGTCAAAAGTCATGAACTGGGGCCAGCCTTTCATACCGTCCCCGGCAATCGCCGTGATGTTGCTGGCGTTGCGAATATTCAGCTGCCTGAAAATCACTTCCGCCTGCTTCAACAATGGCACATGACGTTCTATAGAATAAACCCGCCGCGCCAGCCACGCCAGTATACAAGTTTGATAGCCGGAGCCAGTACCGATCTCGAGCACGGTATGACGATTACTGAGTTCCAGCGCCCGCGTCATCAACGCCACCACTGAAGGCTGGCTGATAGTCTGGCCGCGGCCGATCGGCAAGGCGATGTCTTCATAAGCGCGGTCGCGCATTACAGGTGGCACGAAAATTTCACGTGGCACCCGTTCGATTGCCTCCAGCACATCCATCTCCGTGATGCCTTGCTCACGAAGCTTGAGGATAAGATGGCAGACTTTTTTGTCGTGCGTACTGATCGAACTGTGCATGGCCGGAAACAATGGATTATGGATAAATCGAAGCGTCGAATGACTTCCGTAAATTCTAAATCCAAATGACCCCGGAACCAAGCAGAAAACGAATCAGGGGGCCGGACGCACTGCCTCACGATAGGCCATATCGCGGGAAACTTGATAATAGCCGGCAAAAACCGGATAACCATAAGCATGCGCCTTGGAGAATATGGTTTCAGGCGCAGTAATAATTTCCGGCGCGTGGTCGCCGTCCGGCTTATGACACCAGATCAAACGGCCTGTCGGGTTGTTATCCTTGACCTGCTGGCGCAAAGCCAGCCAGTGATAATCACCAAACTCCTCATCCTCGAAAAAAAGCGCGACAGGAAAATGATCGGGCCGGCATTGTAAAAAACTCTGCCCGAGATAGAGCAAACCATCAGCCTGCGCCGCGTTATGCGTATCTGCGGCTAAATCGGTTGACGCCCATTGCCACGCCCCACTCAATTCACCGGGCTGGAGATAATCGCGGGTCGGACGATGCAGGGCAAAATTATAGCAGTTGTTATCATCCCGTGCCCGCCAGTCCCCCTTATAAAAACCGGGAGCGGCAAACAACGGATCGCTGGCTTGGGCCAGCACAGCCATTTGCTGACGGTAATCAGCCGCCGCACGCTCAAAATCACGGGTCAGGATCAGGCTCTGAATCATGCTATACGGGTAGCAGAATCTAATAATTATGTCAATCAATCGGTGCGATTGCCGGATAAATCAGCCCACCGCCCTTTGCGCCTTTGACACCCCTTGCGGCAACAATTTCTCGATCCCACCCATATAAGGCTTGAGTACCGCCGGAACAAAGACACCGCCATCGCTCGGGTCGTAATAATTCTCCATGACCGCGATCAACGCCCGCCCCACAGCCACGCCCGAACCGTTCAGCGTATGCAGGAATTGCGTATCCTTGTCGCCTTTTTTACGGAAGCGCGCCTTCATGCGCCGCGCCTGAAAATCGCCGCAGTTTGAACAGCTGGAAATTTCACGGTAACGATCCTGCCCCGGCAACCAGACTTCGATATCATAGGTCTTGCGTGAACCAAACCCGATATCGCCACTGCAGAGCGAAATGGTACGGAACGGCAGCTCGAGTTTCTTGAGGATATTCTCGGCACACTGGGTCATGCGCTCATGCTCTTCGTTGCTTTGCTCGGGATGGCTGATACTGACCATCTCGACTTTATAAAACTGATGCTGGCGGATCATCCCACGGGTATCCTTGCCCGCTGACCCGGCCTCGGAACGGAAGCACGGCGTGTGAGCCGTATAACGGCGCGGCAGCATGTCATCATCAAGAATACTATCGGCCACCATATTGGTCAGCGACACTTCAGCGGTCGGGATCAACCAGTGATCCGATGTCGTACGAAACAAATCTTCGGCGAATTTCGGCAACTGCCCGGTGCCATACAAGGCATTGTCACGCACCAAGAGCGGCGGCGATACTTCCGTATAACCATGCTCGATCGTATGGGTATCGAGCATGAATTGCGCCAGCGCCCGTTCCATCCGCGCCAGACCGGAATGCATCAGGGTAAAACGGCTGCCCGACATCTTCGCCGCCGTTTCGAAATCCATCATCCCCAGCGCCTCACCGATATCAAAATGCTCCGGCGTCTGGCTGTTGAGTTTCTTCGGTGTGCCGACCTTGCGCACTTCCTTGTTGTCGTTTTCATCTTTGCCATCGGGCGCGTCATCATCCAGCAGATTGGGCAGGCTCGCCAGATGCTGGTTGAGTGCCTCAGCCAGTGTGGCCTCCCGCTGCTCCAGTTCGGCCATGCGCTCTTTCATCGCCGCCACTTCGTTCATCAGAGTGGTGGCATCGCCCCCCTTGCCCTTGATCGCGCCGATCTCCTTGGATTTAGTGTTGCGCTGGTTCTGCAGGTCCTGCATTTCGGTCTGCACGGCGCGGCGATCCGTATCCAGTTTCAGGATCGCGGGTGTTTGCACGGACAGGCCACGGCGCGCCCAATTCTTGTCATAAGCGGCAGGGTCTTTGCGTATCGCGGCAATATCGTGCATGGCTTCAATCCAGTTCCGTTAAAGGGCCCCTCGAGGCGCTACATCATACCCGGTAAAAAGGGTCTATCTTCGCCGCTAAACTACTATAAAATCAGAACTATGCAAAACATTAAGGATCATAGTCCCGGTGTTTACAGGATTGCACGGCCGCAAGAACCGCTGCCGCTGATTTACGACTCTCCGCATAGTGGCCGGGTCTATCCAGCCGATTTTGATTATGCCTGCGATGAAGGCTTGTTGCGCCGGGGGGAAGATAATTATGTCGATGAACTGATCGCTCACGCCCCGGCTCACGGCATTCACCTGCTTTGCGCCGATTTTCCCCGTACCTATATTGACGTCAATCGCGCTGACAACGATATCGAACCGGATATACTCGCCACAGCGTGGCCGGCACCGCTCAACCCGACCGAACGTGCCCTCTCAGGGATTGGCCTGATCCGCCGTGAAATTAAGCCCGGCATTCCGGTCTATAACCGCAAGCTATCCGTGAGCGAAATAACCCAGCGCCTTGAAAATTACTATATTCCCTATCATAGCGCGATCCGCGACTTACTCGACCAGAGCTATGACCTGTTTGGTCAGGTCTGGCATATCAACTGGCATTCGATGCCTTCTCTCGGCGCGGTGGGGCCATTACCCCATAGTGGTCGCCGCCCCGGCAGCGGCCAGCCCGATTTTGTTCTAGGCGACCGTAACGGCACCAGTTGCTGGCCAGATTTTACAAACGACATCAAAGATTTATTAAAAAATCTTGGCTATTCAGTTGCAATCAATACCCCTTACAAAGGGGTCGAGCTTGTCCGGCGCTACAGCAACCCTAACGCGGGCCGCGCCAGCCTGCAGATCGAAATTAACAAAGGGCTGTACTGGAATGAGCGCAGACTTGAAAAAAACAGTAATTTCAACGCGCTGAAGGATGATCTTGAAAAGTTTACATGTAGCCTGTGCCGTTATATATCGGCACAAAGTCCCCGGCTGGCTGCCGACTAAACAAGAAAACCGGCCCTGAGGGCCGGTTCTTTTATTGTGAATTCTCAAGATTATGGCGTCAACTTCAAGCCCGAGGCTTGCTGCGATGCTTGCTCTTTCTGGTAGAGGAAATGAGGCTTGAGTTTTGCCCACCACTCTCTGTCAGCTCCTGTGGTCATCTCCTCCAGCAACCCCCGCTGTTCGAGGCTATTATAAACCTCGCACAGACGCTGGGTCAGATCCCTGACCTGGACTGCCCTGTAAGCCGCCATGGCGTGGGCCGGAATTTCTCTCGTCATAATATCCTCCTTTCAGATTAGCGTTTTAACAGAAAGGACCTTATTCTTATTTTACAGAATACACAAACTTTTTTAGACCTACAGGGGAATTTTTTCAAGGGGCGGGTGACACAGGCCTCGGCTGTGGCACGATCTGGCAGATGGTATGGGCTGTGACACAGGTTGAAGCATGGTCAATCTGCCCCCACTTATCCTTACATGCGGTTTTCTGATGACCACATTGCACTCCGGCGGTGGCTGGATCGATCTGCGGTTCGCAATCCATCATGCTGTTCTGGTGGCGGTAATAGACATCAGCTTCAGCCTGATAGGTTTTATTGACAGCCACCACAGCACACCCCATCCCCACGATCACGCACTCCTCCACCGCAGTGCACTTGACCCAGTCTTCAGAGGGCGTGTCAGCCTGTACACAACCAGGAAGCCCCAGTAGCACACCACTCAGCAACGATAGAAACAACAGGCGCGACATCACATCAACTCCTTATAAGCATAGAGGGTTCCGGTCACCAGCAACCTGCCTCCGGGAAATTGCCCGGTTAAGGCCTCAACCGCCGCCCTTAGTGAAGGATAAGCCATCACATCAGCATAATTAGTTTTCAAGGCCGCCGCCAGATCATCGGCACTGAACACCGGGCCGGTCTGGTCATAAGGGCCATTGACAAAGGAAAAAGCCGACACCGTGCATGCATAAGGCAATATCGGCCTGAGACACACAGAAGGGATCTTGCTACGCAGCATGGCTGTCACCACATGAAGCGGCTTCTCAGGCTCGACCCGCGCCCACTCTGCCACCTGCCAGGCTAAAACCTCACCACAGCTGTCATTATGGGCACCGTCATACCATAGCTCCCATCCGGCAGGTAGATCCGCTACCACGCGCCCCTGCGTAATCCGCTCCAGCCGACCCGGCCACGCCGCCTGCTGCACCCCGGCCCTGATCGCCGCTTCGGGAATAGTCAAGTGAGACTGACTCTTGAGCGCTGCAATCGCCGACCCTGCATTCCAGAACTGATGCGGACCCAGCAAGTTGGGAGACGGGTATTCAAACCGCTGACCATGGTAATCCAGTTGCAAAGTGCCCGCCGCCGCTGTCGCCCAGTCACGGCCACATAATAATAAGGACGCTCCCGTGCGTGCGCCGCACTCCTGCAGGGTCGCGACGACCTCTGTCCGCGCCCAATCCATCTGCTGGCCGATCACACACGGCACCCCTGCCCGCATAATGCCCGCTTTCTGCGTGGCAATCTCAGTAAGTGTTTGCCCCAGCCAATCGCAGTGATCATACGATATTGTGGTAATGACCGTCAGCAACGGCTGACGCACTACGTTGGTCGCATCACGTGCGCCTCCCATCCCGACTTCCAGCAACAGGATATCAGCAGGAACACGCGAAAAAGCCAGAAAGGCCGCCGCTGTCGTGATTTCAAAAAAACTGATCGGTGCCCCGCAATTGACGTCTTTTACCTCCTGCAATATCTCAATCAGGAATTCATCACTGATTAATTCCCCCGCGAGACGGATGCGCTCATTGAAGGTCAGCAAATGTGGCGAAGTATAGACATGGCAATTATACCCGGCAGCCTCGGCGATGGCACGCAGATAGGCGATGGTCGATCCCTTGCCATTGGTGCCCGCAACATGGATCACTGGCGGGGTTTTATCCTGCGGATTACCTAATGTATCCAGCAACCGTAGCAAGCGATCAAGCGACAGATCGATTTTCTCTGGATAGAGGTTCTGTAAACTTTTCAACATCTGATCGAGAGGTGTTTCGGCCATCGTCATAATGTTCCAGTCTTCCCCTTGCGCAACGATTGACGGATCACCGCAAACAACGTCAGCAGACTTAGTACTAGCAGCAACGGATAAATCAGCAGCAAATCAACCCGGATATTACATTCCCCGCTACAGGTTTTCTGCACCCATAACTCATACAGGCCATAGACCAACCAGCCGCCCCCGGTTGCCAGTA
>JAMPXY010000084.1 GCA_023700945.1 Alphaproteobacteria bacterium
GCCCCGACTCACTGGCGCAACGTGAAGATGTCATCCAGATCCTTCATGACCTTGGTATTGAATACGATAGCGATCCAAGAATCATAGAGGTTCTCAATAAAATTGACCAGCTAACGCCAGATGGCCGTAACGAAGTTTTAAATCGTGTAACCTTCCAGCCCCGGCAAATTGCACTATCCGCTCTGAGCGGTGAGGGGACGGAAAATTTGCTGACGGAAATCCAGAAAATCGTTGCCCAACACCGGCGTCAGGTGACGTTCAGCATTGCCAGCAGTCGCGGCGATGTCCTAAGCTGGCTGCATGAACGGGCAACAGTCCTGAACGAAGAGTTGGTTGATGACAACATGCATCTCCGGGTTGATATAGACCCCGCCGATATAGGCAGATTGGCCGAGCGTTTTGGAGTAAAACCGGAAGAAAGTGAAACCTTGAATGCCGTCCACGGTTGACCCCATCAAGATCGCCGATCTATTGCGTGAACAAACCGCCCTGCATATTCTGCCGCGTTTTCGTCAACTGGCCGCGCATGAAATCATGTCAAAGACTAGCCCGACAGATCTGGTGACAGTAGCGGATCAGGAAATGGAACGCGCTCTGATTAAGATCCTGCCTGATTTTCTGTCCGGCTCCATCGTCTTGGGCGAAGAGGGAGTATCTTCAGGCCTGATCAGTCTGGACGCTTTGAAAGACACCTCGCGCCCAATCTGGGTTACCGATCCGGTCGATGGCACTTATAATTTTGCGCACGGCAAGGAAGAGTTTTGTACCATGCTGACTTTGCTGATTGAAGGCCGCACGGTTATGTCATGGATTTATGACCCTATAAAAAACCGCATGATGATCGCCGAGCGAGGCAGTGGCGCAAGGTTAAATGATCAAGAGATTGTTATTCGCCAGCCTGGCAAACCCCTCCATGCTCTGGATGGATTTGCCGGACTAAAATATTTCCGTAAGGAAATGCGCCCTCATATAGAAGCACAATCTGCCAAAGTGGCAAAATTGCACTCCCTGTTTTGTGCCGGACATGAATATTTACGTCTGGCCACAGGCCACGCTGACTTTTCAATCTACACCAAAGTAATGCCGTGGGATCATCTGGCCGGGCAATTAATGTTTGAAGAGGCAGGGGGTTATTTACGCCAGTGGGATGGCTCCCCCTATACCGCACAAACAAAATTCGGTGGCATATTGGCAGCCGCAGATCTGCAACAATGGAGTGATCTGCGGGCGCTATTTTTAGACAAAATCATTGAAGACTATGCAAGGAGCCGTCAGTTATGACAGCGAAAGTCGCCTTTCTGGGATTAGGCGTTATGGGTTTTCCTATGTCCGGGCATCTGGCCCATAAGACTGATAGCGTTGTAACGGTCTATAACCGTACAGCGGCCAAAGCCAGTACTTGGCAAGAACGCTATAAGGGGCAGGTTGTAAACACCCCGGCCGATGCGGCAGCACAGGCTGATTTTGTCTTTATCTGTGTAGGCAACGATCATGATCTCGAGCAAGTACTCACTGGACCTGATGGTGTCTTACAAGCCGTTCGCCCCGGCACTATCATTATTGACCATACAACCGTTTCAGCTGACATCAGTCGCCGCATGGCCGCTATTTTTAAGCAGCAGAACGTAGCTTTTCTGGACGCCCCCGTATCCGGTGGTCAAGCCGGGGCTGAGAAGGGCGCTTTATCGGTGATGGTGGGGGGAGATTCCGTAGCATTTGAGTCAGCAGCCCCACTTATGCGTAAAGCTTATGGCAAGGAAGTGCGTCTGATCGGCCCCTCTGGCGCAGGACAGACCGCCAAAATGATCAACCAGATATGCATTGCCGCCACTGTGCAAGGTCTAGCCGAAGCCCTCGCGTTTGGACAAAAGGCCGGAGTGAATATGGATGAGGTTCTGCAGGTTATATCCAAAGGGGCCGCTCAATCATGGCAAATGGAAAACCGTGCCTCTACCATGCTGCAGGATAAGTTCGATTTTGGCTTTGCCCTCGACTGGATGATCAAGGATCTTGGTATAGCCCTTGATGAAGCCCAGCGTCACGGCGCTCAGCTCCCCGGTACAGAAACCATATTGTCCTACTATCAGGAATTAACCGCACAAGGAGACGGGCGGCTGGATACCAGCGCGCTGATCAAGCGTCTACGCTGATTTTTTCTCTTTTTGTTTTTCAGCCACCCAAATCAATTCCATCTCATCGAGTGTCGTTTGCTCAAAAGTTTTTCCACGATTTTTTAACTCTCTCTCAATACCGCGAAAGCGCCGTTCAAACTTACCATTAACATCACGAAGTGCTGTTTCACAATCAACCCCGATCATGCGGCCATAATTAATGACACAGAACAGAGCATCACCAATCTCTTCGTGGATATTGGCCTTATCCTGATTGGCAATGGCCTCGCGCAGTTCCTGAATTTCTTCTTCCAGTTTATCCAAAACCTGAATGGCCTCCGGCCATTCGAAACCTACGCGCGCTGCCCGCTTTTGCAATTTTTGCGCTCGCATAACAGAGGGTAGGGCCAACGGCACATCCGCCAGAATACTGTCCTGACCCTGTTTACGTTTTTCCTGTGCCTTACGCTCCTCCCAGATACGCCCCTCGACATCAGCGGCGCTTTGGGCCTTTTCCTCACCAAAAACATGGGGGTGGCGATGGATCATTTTGGCGGTCACATGAGCGGCCACATCATCAAAATTAAAATGCCCGGCTTCCTGTGCCATTTGTGCGTGGTAAACCACTTGTAGCAGTAAATCACCCAACTCATCTTCAAGGGCTGCCATATCATTTTGTTCAATAGCATCAGCTACCTCATAAGCTTCCTCAATCGTATAGGGTGCGATGGATTTAAAATTCTGCTCAAGATCCCATGGACATCCACCTTCGGGGTTACGCAGACGCGCCATCACAGCGCGCAGCTCATCAATAGGTTTTGTAGACATGATTTTTCCCCTTCAGCCTCGATAACAGATACATAGTTGTAATCTAGCATGACCGCAGAAGCAGGGCAGGGGAAAATAGCGATAGAGGAAACAAATATCTCTTCAAGAAGGCGAATGGCCGTTCTTGCCTTGAGCTTGACGCCTGAACCAGGCAAAAGCCTCATCCTCGCTGGAGCGGGTCTGGTTCTTAAAATCAAAAATGGGTTTTAAGGTCAGATCAGCAAAATCTTCACAATCATCAAAAGTATTCACAGCACCACTCACCCATTCGCCGACCAAAGGTTGGTGAAACTGGGAATTACTTTCATCATGCGCCAGCCAAAAGCTATGCTGCTGACTACCGTTTTGAATATGCACAGCATAAATTTTACGATCATCACGCATCAATACATCGCAGCCAACAACCTCACCTTTAACGTAAGTCACCTCAAAATCACCGGCACGATTGAATTTGCGGATCAGGGCCTCGATAGGGTTTTGACGCTGTTCTGACATAACTTAACCTTCCTGCATTCCTTATTATTCATTATGTCTATGAATTAAGGACAAGACTCAGGATATGTCAATAAAATACAACCTTAACAATCTACGATTCCTTGTTTAAAAATTAAGAATAAAGAAAAACACATCAATTACAGGGATTAAAACAATGAAAGCTATTTCGGACGCTATTGTCAGACAAAAATGTATCGACACCCCTTGGCTGACAGAAGGTCGCCTGACAATCAAATTCGGCAACATTCCAGAATGGCTGGAAAATACCGCTGACATGATGCCGACAGGCTCGCAAGAACAACAAGACTACCGTGAAGCCGCCGAATTGGCCCGCACTTGTTACCAGGAACAAATCAAGGCGCAAATTGACCCCACCAAGGTTGTCGAAATGTGCAAGCAGGAACCTTGGACTACCGCTCAGAAGGCTGAGGAAGTTCCCAGTCATAAATTTGGATATGTCACGGAGAAGCTGGAGAAGGCCGCCAGTCTGTTCCCCAAGGGATCAGCCGATCATGCCGCTTACACGCAAGCCTTTGAAACCGGCAAGCAACTCTATTTCCAAAGCATGAGGGAGTTTGCCTATCACGGTGCCCTAGGTAAATCACGGGCCGACATCGAGGCCGTTAATACCGGACTATGGCATGCAGCACACAAGTTCGAGAACGATGGTACTTACCGTATGTCACGGCTGGTCAAACTGTGCGAACTGCTTGGTCACTTCCAGCAATCCCTGAACGTCAATATCCGGCCGCTGGGCATACAGCAATATAGTGCACGCTTTAAAGGTTAAGGCCTCATGATCGGGCAGGCATCGCACCCTGCCAAAAGAATGGATTCATTGAGGCGCAGGGGCCGGGACAGGGTGCGGATGCCTGACCCGCACCAGAATTTGGGCTGGGGCAGGGTTTGGTTCTTCGGGTAACAACGCCTTGTTATGGCCCGCCTGAAAGAATTCTTTCTCAATCAAATGATTGAGAAGATAGGAGTCATTAATATTGATCAGAAAGTAATTGGGCACATCAGGCTGACGCCCGCCCGTTGTGCTGACAAGATGATCAAACACCAGATGTTTGATATGTTCTTCCTCATACTTCCTGTCTTGATCATAGTCATGATCATGAATGCGTTTCAATTCAACATCCGGTCCTTGTAGATGGGGATGGTGACGTAAGGTCAGGGGGGAAATATGTACCTCAACTACCGCCCTGTGGCCGCCCTGTGGCAAGGCGGCTAGACCCTGCAAAGTAACACTGATATCGTGATGTTCGGAAAACAGGCAGCCCGCTTTCTCCAGCGCCCGCGACAAAGCCTCCGCAGCGCTATGATCAGAATAACCCTCAAGCATGGTGCGGAAGCTGTTTTTAAAACCAAGGCCGCCATCTGATTTGTCTCGTAGATGATGTAATTCATCCAGCAGATCGATAATAAGTGGTCCGTAATGGGTGATAAAAAGCGCCAGCTCTTTTTGCACTTGATCAGAGCCACCGTCAGCCCGCGTACTGACAGTTTCCTGCAGCCGCTCAATTTCATCAATAACGAGGCCAATATCCTCATGCCTGACAGGTAAATGTTTCATGATGAAGTTCCTAGCGCAATTTGAGGGGGCTGGTGTTGATATATATCAATATTTTGATCTGATAATGTGATAATGTATATTATGGAAATTAAACTATATACTTAGGCTGCAAACTCATGGACGTCGAGTTTTAAGGCTGATTTAGGCCTCAACCTCAATCACCAAGCCATCATAGGCTGGCTCATAGCCAGAGGGTAATTCTTCGAGCACGGTTTTGTAATCCATAAAAGCTGGCATATGCGTCAGATAAACCTGTTTTGCCTGAACAATGTCGTTCAAGGCCAAAACGCTCTTTAATGTGCCATGGACATGATTAGCAGGCATCTTGTAACCATTACAGTCAATAACCCAAGTCTTGATACCACTGATCGTTTCCAGGGCTTGCTGATCAAGATCCGTCATATCGGTTGAATACGCCAGATCACCAAACCGGAACCCCAGCGATGTCCCGGCCACACCATGTGACTGGACAAAGGGTGTTACCGGGATATCGCCAATTACCACGGGCTGACCCATAAATTCAGGATGGAAAATAATGGGTTCAACCGCGCGTGGATACAGCCCATCCGGCCCATTTTCCATGAACAGATAAGCAAAACGCTCCTCAATCTCTCGAATGGTTTTTTCATCACTGAATATCGGTATGACTTTTTTTCCGCGCAAACGGAATATACGAAGATCATCAATGCCGTGAAGATGATCAGCATGGCCATGGGTATAAATGACAGCATCAAGCTGCTGGATATTTTCACGGTTAATCTGCAATTTAAAATCAGGCCCGGTATCGACCACCAGTGTTGTCTCAGGGCTTGCCACCGCCAGACTGGCTCGGGTACGACGGTTACGCGGTTCATCCGGGTCACATTGCCCCCAAAAATTACCTATCATCGGCACACCGGCCGAGTTACCACATCCCAAAACTGTAACTTTCAAGTTCATGCTGGAATCTGCGCCTTGTTGAACAAAGTGAAGAAATTGCGGGTGGTTTGACTGGCAAGTTCTGCCGCAGCAATCCCTTTTAATTCTGCTACTTTGGTCGCGGTATGAACGACCAAGGCTGGTTCGTTAATCTTGCCACGGTAAGGCTCCGGCGCCAAATACGGCGCATCGGTTTCAACCAGAATTCGGTCAAGCGGAACATCACGACAAAACTCCTGTAGTTCCACGGATTTCTTAAATGTCACTATGCCTGAAAACGAGATATAAAACCCGCAAGCCAGCGCCTCTTCACCCATTTTGCGGCTAGAAGAAAAACAGTGCATCACCCCCTTAAGAGCCGCCCCTGCCCCTTCTTCCCTAATTATACGTATTATATCGTCATCAGCATCACGTGCATGCACGATCAGCGGCAATCCGGTTTCTATACAGGCACGTATATGCTTGCGAAAACTTTCCTGCTGATCCTCTACCGTGGCAAGCTTGTAATAATAATCAAGACCACTTTCACCAATCCCGATAATCTTAAGGTCTGATTGGGCCAAACGAACAAGTTCATCATAGCTAATGGATTTTTCAGCAGGATCACTGGCCTCATGAGGATGCGTAGCAATCGTACACCAGACCTGTGGCAACGGCTTTACCATCTCTAAAATTTGTGGAAATTCATCCGAGATACGACAACAAATCGATAGCATCCCACCGACGTTCGCAGCCTCGGCATTGGCCAATAATTGCTGTGGCCCACCCAGATGCAACAAACGTTCATGATTGAGATGGCAATGAGAATCAATCAGCATGGATTTAATGACTCGTCTTGAATAAAACCAGGGAAGCCCCGGCGAAAATCAGAACGCCTCCTACGATGACATGCCACGACAATTCAAGATTTCGAAACAGCAGCCAGGTAAAAATGCAGGTAAATACAGGGTAGGAAATTTCAAGAATGGCCACATGTGGCGCATCCTTCAAGCTGATCGCCTTATAAATCAAGCACTGGCCTGTAATAAAAGCTGCCACTGTCACTAGCAGACATAAAATTAGAAATTTGTTCTGATTAAGCATAGAGAAAGAGGTTAAAAATGTATCCCCTTTAATCATCATCGCTGTGTAAGTAAAAACCATGGTAAAGGCCAGCGATGCCAGAATAAAAGCCGAGCTGATACCTGAATGCAACATTTTGCCGAGCAACGCATATCCAAAGCCCCAGCACATGCTAGCAATAATTGTTAACAACGCCCAGTTGGGAATAGTCATGCCTCAACCTGCCGCCTTCTGCTCTGCATCCACCATAATCCGCGGGAATATACCCTGAGGCTCTGGCAATTTCAGTCCAGGTTTGAGCGCATGAGCTGCTGAAATATGCGCGAAATCACGAGCTTGCGCGGTAGATGCCAGTTGATCTAGAAGTTTATTCGCCGAATCGGGAGTCAGCGGCTGCATAATCAAGGCCAGACAACGCACCACTTCGGCCAGAACATACAACACAGTCTCCATGCGTTTAGGATCAGTTTTCTTCAATCCCCACGGTGCCTGCCGGTCAATGTAGCTATTGGCCTCATAAGACACACGCATAATCTCTTCAATCGCACGATGAATCATAAAGCGATCATATTCGTGACGCACCATCGGCAACATCCGGATCTGCGCCAGATCCAGCAGTGCCTTGTCATCCTCAGTGAAAGGCCCCGGCGTTGGCACCGCCCCTTCACAATTTTTTGCAATCATCGACAATGTACGCTGCGCCAGATTTCCCAGTGAGTTTGCCAGATCACTGTTCAGGCGCAAAATTGCCTGTTCATGTGAGAAATTACCATCCTGGCCATGCGGCACTTCGCGCATCAGGAAATAACGGGTCTGATCAACGCCGTACGTATTCACCAGATCATGGGGCGATAAAACATTACCCAGAGATTTTGACATTTTCTGCCCTTCAACATTGATAAAGCCATGGGCAAAAATTTTCTTGGGTAGCGGCAAATTGGCCGCCATCAGGAACGCAGGCCAAAAAATGGCATGAAAACGAATAATATCCTTACCGATCACATGCACATCGGCGGGCCAAAAAGTTTTGAAGGTATCACTCGCCATATCCGGATAACCTACGCCCGTAATATAATTTGTCAGAGCATCCAGCCAGACATACATCACATGACGATCATCACCAGGAACCGGTACGCCCCAGTCAAAACTGGTACGGGAAACCGAAAGATCCTTTAACCCTCCTTCCTGCTTCACAAAGGAAATAATTTCATTGCGACGAGTTTCAGGTTCAATAAACTCAGGATGCTGTTCGTAGTAAGTCAGTAATTTATCGGTGTAAACTGATAATTTGAAAAAATAACTCGGCTCTTCTTTCCAAACCACCTCGGCCCCGCTTGGGGCAAATTTCTTGCCGTCCGCATCTGTGGTTAATTCATCCTCACCAAAGTAAGCCTCATCCCTGACGGAATACCAGCCCTCATATTTTCCTAGGTAAATATCACCTTTTTTGGCCAATTCGTTCCAAAGCGCCTGCGAAGCAGCATAATGGCGTGGCTGGGTGGTACGAATAAAATCATCATGGCTGATATTGAGAATTTCATCCATTTCAACAAACTGCGCAGCAATCTTGTCGCACATATCGCGGGGCGACATACCATTCTTTTCAGCCGTAGTTGCCACCTTCTCACCATGTTCATCCGTACCGGTCAGAAAAAACACCTGATGCCCGTCCAAGCGTCGAAAGCGCGCCATCACATCGGTCAATATCACTTCGTA